>NZ_JBFRVF010000065.1:0-84923 GCF_041475025.1 Vibrio sp. 10N.222.49.C12
CTTGTGATCAAGAGACAGGCAATTAAGCTGGCTTTTTAGTTTCTGCTGTATCAGATTCTGTCGTTAAGTTTTCTAACGAGTTAGAATTCGTATTTAGCTGTAATTGACCAGTTACGACCTGCTTGCGTGTAATCTTTATCTTCTTGTGAGAATCCACGAACGTCATTCCACGAGTAGTACTCTTCATCCGTAACGTTGAAGAGACCTGCTCTAAGCGTAAGATCCTTCATCGGCAAGTAGTATGCTGTTAGGTCAACTACAGTTGCTGAATCAATTGGTAGAATTTCATCATTCAAACCATCGCTGTTGATATCACTAGACTTCTTACCTGCTGTGTAGCTTATGTTAAGTGATGTACCCCATAGTGCTGAAGGAGCATCATAGTTAAAACCAACGACAGCGTTCCAAGGGTTTACACTGTTAAGAGGATTACCTTCGCCATCTTCACCTTCAGTATACGTTGCAGAAACACGAGTACTAACACCTTTCACTGGCATGAAGCTATTCCAAGACTGTGTATTTGACGCTTCGATACCTTTAATTACGGCTTCATCAATGTTTACATTCTGATATATTGTTGGATCGGCCGGAGTGGCTGAGCCACTAACTGCTACGTTATCAATAAAGTTATCATAATCGCTGTAGAAGATAGCGATTTCGCTTGATGAATAATTTGTGTTATGACGCCAACCTAACTCGTATGAAATACTTTCTTCAGCTTCTAAGTCAGGGTTAGGGGCATTCAAATAACCGTGAGCAGGATTACCAAATGAGTAGTAAAGCTCTTGGAAATCAGGAGCTCTAAAGCCTTGGCTGATTTGACCGAAGATCTTATTTTCATCATTAAGCGTGTAAGTTGTACCCAAACGTCCGGTAACAGCTGAGTCTGAATATTTTGCATAAGACTCTTCTGGGTTACCACTTGGGTTTTGACTTGTATCACCTGGATCAGTTTCAAAACCATCAAAACGAACACCCGGAGTAATCATCCAATTTCCGATCGTCATTTCATTTTGAGCAAAGAATCCATATTTTCTTTCAGATGCGGCAGGGATGTAGAAAATAACTTGGTCTGCGCTGATGGAGTTATATTCGTTATTAACGTTTTTAATGTCTTTGTCCGAATATGAAGCGCCATAGATAAAGTAGTTTTCTACATTACCCGTCATGAAGAACTTATCGAATTGCAAATCAAATTGATAACCTTCATCCTCGTAGATATAGTCCTTTTTCTGAACATTACCTGCCGGAGGTAGGAACATACCGCCATTAGAAGTACGATTAGTTACGCCATTCTCTTCTTTGCTCAGCCAGTCAGCTTGCCAAGTAATAGTATCTGCAAACGCTAGGTCAGCATCCCAAATATGTTTGATACCGATTTGCTGTTGGCTAGTTGTGTCTTCGCCAGTGTAGTCGGTGTAACTTGCACTATTTAAATCGGTATCACCAGAATTCTCAATGAAGTTACCAGAAAACTCTAAACGGTGTTGTTCGTTTAATTGGTACTGAAGCTTAACCAACAAGTTGTTGTTCTGAGTATCTTGCTCATCAGGTGTACCAAAGTTATCAGTTTGCTCACCGTCTCTGCGAGTATAAGCAACTAACGTTTTTAGGTCGCCAATACGATTTGCTAAAGCAACCGATTCGCTAAAGGTATTATCAGATGAAGAGTAGTTGAACTTCGCGTGGCCACCGAAGTCTTTGTCTTTTAAAAAGTCACTCGGGTCTTTTGTTTCGAACGCAGCAATACCACCAATCGCGTCAGAACCATACAGAGAAGAAGCCGCACCTTTAACAATCTCGACAGACTTCAACATATCCGTATCGACATCAATGCGTGAAGAGTTAATGAAGTTATATGACTGAGTACCACTTGGAGTAAATTGGCTAGTTTGTGATACTCCATCAACGATAACCTTTACTCGGTTACCTTCCATACCACGAATGTTAATACCTTGAATCCCTTGGCGAGAATTCGTAGTCACCGTGACACCTGGTGTGTACTTAAATAAGTCTTCTACATCCGTAACCATGTTTTTTTCGATATCTTTATCGTTAATCACAGTTACCGACGCAGCAACATCTTCAAGTTGTTGATTAGTACGAGTCGAAGATACAACAACCTCGTCAAATAGGGCATAATCTTCAGCAAAGGCTGATGTTGATGAAAGCGCTAAAACGATTGAAGCAGAGAGCAGGGATTGCTTATACATCTGATAGTTACCTTAGTTCCATAGTATTATCTTGATTTGCGAAATATAATATTGGATCTAAATGATAATTACTATTATTTGCATTTAAATAATTTTCAATTTTATCAACTAACTCATAATTAATACTCTTAAATATCTGTATTAAAAAGACTTTTACAGTTCCATTCACAGCCTGAATGCTTCTGTTTTTGTGATTCAAGTCTCATTTATAAAGTAGGAAAGCTATGCATAGTCCAATAACACTTGAAGCGTTACACATCCTAGACGCCATCGACCGACGTGGAAGTTTCGCCGCCGCGGCCAATGAAATGGACAGAGCGCCTTCATCACTCAGCTATCAAATACAGAAGCTTGAACAAGATCTAGACATCATGATTTTTGACCGCTCAGGCCACCGTGCAAATTTCACGGAAGCGGGTCAGTTGATACTTGAGCAAGGTAGAATCATTCTTGGAGCTACAGAACGTCTTGTTAACGAGGCAAGCATTCTAGCCAATGGTTGGGAGCTCGATTTGACCATCGCCTTTGATGGCATTATCCCGATTGCTAACTTTTTCCCACTGGTAGATGAACTAGGAAAAATCAGTAAAACACGCGTTCGTTTGCAAGAGGAAATCTTAGCGGGTTGTTGGGAATCTCTCACAGATGGTCGTGCTGACTTATTGATATGCCCTAAGCTCGATACAATTCCAAACGATATGAAAAGTGACGTAATTGGTAAAATGGAGATGGTGTGGGTCGCGGCATCAAGCCACTATGTTCACAATCGTTCTGGTGAATTCGATCAGAAGGCGAGAGAAAGTTACAGGGTTATTGCCATTGCAGACACCGCACGCGATCAGCCAGCACTAAGCATCAATATTCTAGAGAAACAGCCACGTTTAACCGTGACAAGCTTTCCTGCGAAAGTAGAGGCTTTGACATCAGGACTAGGGATTGGCACCTTACCGAATAGTGTCGCTAAACCTTTGATTGAATCTGGCGTACTACAGCAGATCTCCGGTACAGAACCACAACCGATCGATATTGTTATGGCTTGGCGACGCAACAAAATGGGCGACGCCAAGTCTTGGTGTATCCAACATCTTAAAAAGACATGGGCGTTAAAGTAACGGTAACACCATATCTGCAGTACCATCTTCAAAGCTGATATCTAGCTTAAAACCGAGCTTTTGAGCTAGTGTCAGCATCCCTCTATTGGTTGGCATCGTCATACCCGACATCTGCTTGGTCTGCTTCGCACGGCAGTAATCGATAACCTTGGTCATAAGAATGCGACCTAGACCAACACCTTTAAGGTCAGAACGAATCAATATTGCGAATTCGGCGTCTGTGTTCTCAGGGTTAATCAGCGCACGGGACACGCCGATGATCGCTGGAACGCCTTGTTCCTCGCGAACGACCACAAAGGCGATTTCTCTATCGAAATCAATCTGAGTGAAATTCGCCAACGCCTCATGATTGAATTCACCGACATCACTAAAGAAACGCTTATAGAGATCTTCCTTAGACACACGGTTAATGAAGTCAGCATGAAGCGGTTCATCTTCGGGAAGAATAGGACGTAACAACACTTCGGTTCCATCTTTTAGCTGGATACGCTCTTCAAGCTCGACCGGATAAGGGCGAATCGCAAGACGTTCCTGTGGATCGCCTTCGTACGCTTTCAAGATGATATCGGCATCTAATATCGTGAACTTGTCACCATTGGCCAGTACTGGATGGATATCCAAATCATGTATTTCAGGGCAATCCACTACCATTTGCGATATACGTACCAATAACTCAGACAAACCTTCTATATCGATGGGGTTAGGGAGTTTTTGTAGACGAATCTTGCCGCTTTTTATCGCTCGAATAATCAAGTAACGCGCCAGTGTCATGTTGAGCGGTGGAAAAGCAGCTGCGGCATCAATCGACTCATCCCACTCCGAACCACCTTGTCCAAGTAATATGATTGGGCCGAAGGTTTCGTCTGTTGTAACCTTAATACGTAACTCTTGGCCGCCCGCGAGCTTAGCCATACCTTGAATTAACAAGCCGTGGATGTTTGCTGTAGGGAAGGATAATTGAGAACGATCGAGAATTGCCTGAGCCGCATTGGCAACTTCACTGCTGTTTCGCAAATTGAGCATCACGCCTTGTACGTCTGACTTATGTGCAATATCCGGCGAACGTAATTTTACTGCGACGGGATAACCGATCGTTTCAGCGATGTGTACCGCTTCACTTGGATCAGAAGCGATCCAAGTTGGTAACACATCGAGGTTGAAGCTCTTGAAAAACTGACTGTTTTGGTGAGTATCAAGGTTAACTGTATCTTTATCCAGTAGTTTTCTTTCTATCCAACCTTTCGCATCTGCTAGATCTTCAATGTGTACTTTTTCTGCAGTGGTCGGCGTTTCCATTAACTGACGTTGGTTACGTCTGTACTCGACTAAGTGCATGAATGCGACCACAGAGCTTTCAGGGGTCCGATAAGTTGGGAAACCCGCTTCGGTAAACAGCTTTCGTGCGGGCCTTGCTGTTAGCTCACCAGACCAATTCGTCAGGATGTTAAAGCGCTTGTGGCGAGGGTGCTTCTTAATCGCTTCAATAATTCGTTCTGCCGTTTTAGCGGAATGTGCGACCGCTGAAGGGCTGTGCATGATAAGAATCGCGTCTGCTTCATCGCCATCGAGTAAGATGTTTATAGTGTCGATATAACGTTGATCACCAGCGTCGCCGACAATATCGATAGGATTGCTATGAGACCAACTCGATGGCAAAACCTTGTTCAACTTATCAAGTGTCTCTTCTGAAAACTCTGCGAGCTTACCACCGCGGTCAAATAGGGTGTCCACAGCCATAATCGCAGGGCCGCCACCATTAGTAACAATAGCCAAGCGCTCGCCTCGCAATGGTACTGAATGAGTCAGTGTTTCTACCGCAGCAAACAGTTCATGTAAGTTCTTAACTCGTAGCATGCCGCTGCGTCGGATTGCGGAATCATAAATAATATCTAATGTGTCGGCACCGCCAGTGTGAGCCATTGCTGCGGCTCTGCCTTTCGCCGTTCGACCGCCTTTCAACACCAAAATTCGTCGGTTACGCGAAGCCGCACGCGCTGCAGAAATAAAGCGCCTCGCATCAGTAATGCTGTCTACATAAAGCAATATCGCTTCGGTGTGAGAGTCGGTACTGAGATAATCCAATAACTCCGAGAATTCGATATCGCTACCATTGCCTATAGAGATAAACGCCGAAAAACCGATCTCTTTGTCATTAGCCCAATCGAGAATAGTGGTACACACAGCTGCCGACTGAGAAACAAAGGCGATCTTACCGGGTAATGCTGTCACTGGAGAGAATGAGGCGTTCAAATTTAACCAAGGAACAATCACCCCCAAACTATTGGAACCCAACACTCGAATGTTGTGCTTTTTGGCAATCGCTAGGCATCGTTCATCATACGTCTCACCATTATCGCTTTCTTGCTGCATGTCTGAAGAAAGCACAATGACAGAGGCTATACCTTTCTCAGCCAGTTCTTCAAAAATAGCGACATTACGGGTCGCATTGGTACACAAGATTGCGAGGTCAGGAACAATCGGTAACGACAAAATGTTCTTGTAAGAAAGCACACCGGCCACTGAATCATATTTCGGCGTAACCGGCATCACCGCACCTTTAAAATCCCCATGCAACAAATTGTTCATAACAATATATCCTGCGCGTGTTTCTCGTTGAGAAGCACCAACAACAGCGATTGAACGGGGTTTAAGTAGGGGATCAAGATGATTCATAGACATATCCTAGCAATGCACGTAAGTTCATCGTAACTTACTTTGCACTCACAGGTTGATGGCAAATTCACCGAATTCAGATGAATAAGCAAACACTGCATAAAGTTTGTGAAATAGGTCACCCACTAATGGTGTATAATCCCAAAGTTAACTTGATTCTAAACCGACGTATCGGCATGATTTATAGTAATTATTATTAAGGATATAGAGCTTTCCATGAAAAAATTTGCAATTGTGACTTTGCCACTGCTCTTGGCTGCATGTGTATCTGACGACTACGTTACCAATGTCACTTCAGATAGTTATCAAGAAGAGTACAAAACGGCAAAAGTTGAAGCTCCAGTTGTATCTCAATCTGAGCAAACAAGCGTTGTTGAAGAAAATGTTGTCAACGTGATCAGAACCGAACCTGTTGAACAGAAAGTCGCTCAAACGACTCAAGCTAAGCCAGTTGCAGTAGTGACAGGCCCAACCAAGAAACAACAAGACATGAACCAACGTTTTGGTTACACAGTTCAAGTTGTTGCTGTTGGCAGCCAAAGTAAAGTCGATTCTTTCGTGAAAATGCTACCTACGACTTCTCAACCAGTTTGGGAAAACTACAAAATGGTTAACGGCACTAAGTGGTTCACGGTACTTTATGGTGACTACGCAACACGCTTAGAAGCTAAAAAGGCAATCTCAACACTGCCGAACACTTTCCAAAACTTGAAGCCGTTCGTTAAGAGCATTGATGACATCAAGAACTCTGAATACCCAACGCTTAACAAGTTGAACTAAGTTTTGATTCATAAAGAAGGGGCAAATGCTCCTTCTTTTGTTTTAAGACTCGCTGTTTTGTTTAATAGTTAATCGCTCGATCTTTCGAACGCAATTTTAACAATCAAAACACTGTACCTATCTCGACTTTTGTTTATCATTGAAGTCAGTACTCCTAGTTTCAAGGACCGAATTTACCCATGAACACCACAAACATCCTTCTACTTTGCGGCGGTGGATCTTCAGAGCATGAAGTATCTTTAGTTTCAGCCAATTACCTTTTTGATCAACTTAATAGCGTTGCAGATTTTAACGTTGTAAGAGTTGAAATTAAGAACGAAGGCTGGTGTCTTGATTCAGGTGAATTGGTTTATCTTGATATTAACGACCAAACCTTACGCGGTGACAATTTAGCATCTAAAGTCGATTTCATTGTGCCTTGCATACACGGTTTCCCAGGTGAAACAGGTGACATTCAATCACTGTTTGAAATGGCTAAAATTCCATACCTAGGTTGTGGTCCAGAAGCAAGCAACAACAGCTTTAACAAAATCACGTCAAAGCTTTGGTACGACGCACTTGGTATTCCAAACACGCCGTACCTGTTCTTATCAGACAACAATGATCAAGCTCACTCACAAGCAACTCAAGCATTTGAAAAGTGGGGGAAAGTGTTTGTGAAAGCGGCTCGTCAAGGTTCTTCTGTAGGTTGTTACCAAGTTAACCAAGTAGAAGATTTAAGCGAGGCTATCAACAAGGCGTTCACTTTCTCGGACCAAGTATTGGTTGAGAAATCAGTGGTGCCTAGAGAGCTAGAAATTGCTGCTTATGAAATCGATGGCGAGCTACACATCAGCAAGCCGGGTGAGGTGATTGCACCGAATGGCGCATTTTACTCTTACGAAGAGAAGTACAGTGCAGACAGCCACTCGATCACTGAAGTTGAAGCAAGTAATTTAACTGACGAACAGCGTGAATTGATTGCAGACAGCGCACGAAAAGTCTTCACCCAGATGAAGCTTCGTCACTTGTCTCGTATCGACTTCTTTTTAACGCAAGACAACGAAATCTACCTGAACGAAGTCAACACCTTCCCAGGTATGACGCCAATCTCCATGTTCCCTAAAATGGTTGAGCATGACGGCCACAAATTCAGCCAGTTCTTAGAAAACTGCGTGAGAACAAGCCTTTCTTAGGTTTCTAACTCGTTTTCGTTCACTTAGAGCTGAACCAACAAGTGCCTTAAGCTTTCGCCAAGGCACTTTTTGTTTTTAAAGCTAGCCGTTTTTTACGAATCTATCATTTAGCCACAACTCATATCCAAGTAACAATATCCAAGTAATTACGAACCGTTTATTGCCAAGGTATTAGCGCCTTAAACTTCATCTTCTCACTCTCAGCCGTTCCCGTGAAACCCACATATTGGGCTGGCATGGCAGGGCTAAGCCAGCGACCAAAGTCCTGAATCTCTCTAACCTTAAGACCTTGTTTCGACAACTCTTGTGCAGCACCAACACGAATCGAATTTCCAGAGAAATGGTGATTTTCTGGCAGTTGAAGTAAGTCGCTAGCTCTTCTCAATATCCTATAGATGGACGAATCATCTAAAGGCTGCAAACCAATATTCTCATGCTTGTCTATCGCACGAAATACTGGCAAGTCATCTTGTATACCAGTAAACGAAAGCCAACGTTGAAGTGCAACACTGGCTATTTGTGACAACTGATAAGCCGAATCTTTGACTGTTACTTGGTAATGATCTTCAACGTACTCAACATCACTCATCGATAACAACTTAAGCTCTGAGCGCTTTAAAGCACACTCGAACATCACGTTATAAATAGCAATGTCTCTGATCTCTTTCAGGTTTGCTTTCTCATGGGAGAGTAACGTATTCAAATCAGTGAGATGCACAGATGTCATAGCATTGGTTTGTTTAGCGTCACCGGCCATTTGAGATTGTAAGTGGAGTAGGGTAAAGCGAACTTGCCTGTGCTTGATCGGGTTAGCAAAGCTCAACACAGTATGTAACATGCTAAGCGTTGCAGTGTAACGTTTTAGCGATGCGTATTTTCTATCGTTAGACTCCGTTTCAAGAAAACGACGAACAGCGGTTATAGATGCGGGAAGTGTGTTAATACGATGTTTGGTACAGAACGCATGATAGCGATTCCAATCACTGTAAATGCCCAACAGTGAATTGCGAGAGTATTGAAATCCTGTCAACTCATCTATAATTTCTATTGTCGCGTTGCTGTTTAATTTTTCAACAAATGAATTAATTATCACAGAGTCAGTTAAAATAGGGACTTTTTTTCTCAAATTACCATACCTCGACAGGTGTTTTTACCATATTATGCTTGATATCATTATTAGTATACTTATGATTAATGCAGTGAAAACAGAAAGATGATTAATAGATATGGCTAATTCAATTTACCGAAGCGTCCATCTTCAATCGATAGATGCTAACAACACAGTTTGGCGTGCTAAGTTAAAAAACAACGTTATTCAGGGCAACCTAGCTGCCGTGAAAAAGAGTATTGATTGGTGGATTGATACCGCATCTATTATTGATCCAAAAGAATTCATATCATTAAATAAGTCGAGAGGAACTGGTGGCTCGACTGAAAACTTCAACGGCTACCAAATCAAGAATGACACCGGTGAGCCTAATGCGTGGTATTGCATGTTTAACGGTCGCTTAATCAAAGGCGGCAAGGTTGCAATCCAACGCCATATAGAAGCTTACTTACTCGCAAAACAAAAAGCAGAGCAACAAAAGAAGTAAATTATGAGCCTAGTATATTCAACAGAAACAGGTCGCATTAAGCCTGAAGAAGAGAAAGTCCAACGTCCTAAAGGCGATGGTATCGTTCGAATCCAAAAAGAAACCAAAGGCCGTAAAGGCAAAGGCGTTTCTGTCGTAACTGGCTTAGACCTAGATGACGCACCATTAAAACTAATGGCAGCAGAACTCAAGAAAGTTTGCGGCTGCGGTGGCTCAGTAAAAGATGGCAACATCGAAATTCAAGGTGACGCGCGCGACAAGATCAAAGCGCACCTTGAAAAGAAAGGCTACAAAGTTAAATTTGCTGGCGGTTAATCTCTAACTAATACCAGGGTTAAAATCGAAGATTATTATCACTGGTTATTAGGTATTTTATGGTAAATAGCCAGTATGGTTAAATACACAGTATAAATTAGAGAATATCGGCACAATACAAAGGCAGGGCATCACACAAAGATACCTGCCTTATAAACATCAAAATCCATTTAACATAACGTACATAATACGCACTGAGCTTGTAAGCCCCAGATAGTAATGTCACTATTTTCCAAAGTTATTCTTGTCATCGTTTCCTCTTAAACCCTTAATACAACTGGTGCCTCAAGCATATTGAGTTCACCAGCATTCTCTAAATGCTCTTTTAACCCAACCATTATATGTGTGGCCAACATCTACATGATTCGTTTACACAAGGCAGATCAACGAGAACATTTGTTCTGTCTGTCTGTCTGTCTGTCTGACTTACATCTTCTTGTACTCATGATTCAGCGCGCTGTGTGTAAACCTTGTGGGCATTGCTGTCGTTTCTTTTTCAGATTTCACACACGCCACCGTGTTTCTTGTTGGCTACACGCGTTGAATTCTGTTTTGGGTTATCCACTAAGCCAGTTAAGTTTTCTCACACGAGCTCGTCTGTAAGCTTCCATGCTGAGTTTTTTAAACCCAACTTACAGCTCGCTCTAAAGTTTGTGTTTGTTGGTTCGATTATTGGATTACTCTGTGTGTTCATCAGATCTCCGTAATGTCATGAACAGACATGTTCACATGGGTTAAGTCACTTTACCGAAACTCACAAACATCCATGCTCGCGGTTATTTGCCTTTAGACTATCGTTGGAATGTATTTAAGGTTCACTTTGACCGTGCTACCTTGGTCACGAACGACGCGAGTTTAATCCGAAAGAATTGCTCAGTTTTGCGTATTAGCGCGACGAACATCGTCAGCTCGTCGAACGCCACGGTCGAATTGATTCCCCCAAAATATTATCCCCCGAAAGCGCATCCGCTGCCGTTTCGGGGGGGAACGTCGTATACCAAAGATACCTTGGGTTCAAACACACACACAGATATTATTAAGTTGTCGCTCCACTATATTGCTCACTAAGAGTCCATTGAGGTTTGGACTACATTGAGGAGCCTACTTATATAAATCGTGGTGATATTTTTCAACGCATAAAACAAATCTATAAATCAGATACATCATTTTCATCGGAAGATTCTTTTTGGTCATAAAAGTAATCTAACTTCTCTTCTAATTCAGATTCAACAGAATCTAAAGAAATTTCCTGTTCGGCAAAAGATCTTAAAACACTATTTACAATTTTATCTTCTAAACCATATTTAGAAACTATGTCATTCATTGAGTACATATTTTCAAGACGATGTAATTTATGTGCAGGATTTAAATCTTGACACAAGTCTGTTAGGTCAAGTTCATATATTTCTTTATTTATCAGACCTAAAACCTCATCTAGATATTCTTCATCAATCAACTTCCTATAAAAATACAAATCCATTGGTTTGGTTTCTATAATGCTCGCGTCTTTTGATATATATTTTGAGTTAATCATAAACCTCACCAAATGACTAAAATCATAAGTTCTTAAAACTGAAACATCAAAATCATCACTATATGGTCTAATGAACTTTTCATTTAGTAAATATGGAACAAGTAGGTACTCGAAAAAGTAAACCTGATCTATTTCATAAAGAAAGTCTAGAGTTTTATTAACCTTATTTCTAAATTCTACGTTTTTTAAACAGTTGCTGTAAAACTGTTCTTTTTTATTATGATGAAGACCTTCAACATGTTTTGCAGCATAAAATTCCTGAAAACTTTTATGCATAAACTTATAATTATTTCTGCCATCCGATATAACTATATTACATACCTTAGTTAGACATCGAAATAAAGGTGTAACATTCGAACTATCAAGTTTCTTCTTTTTTAAAATACTTTCAGATAACTTGTCAAATTCATTGTTATTAAACTCATAAATGTCATCACACCCAAGCTTATATGAGATATTATACACAACTTCTAATATTTGATAATCATGAAGACCAATACCTATCTCTCGATCAACTCTCTTACCTGACTTAGTCCCATCATGAACTCTTAGTAACGTACTAAATACATTTTCATAGAATTGCGACATCGTTTCAGGAAGGTGTTTCCAATGCTCATACGTAACATTAATTAAAACGGCCAGCAATGGCGTTTTAATTACACCCGACACAAATTTACTCTTATATATTTCCCTTATAGCCTCTTGCGCTCTTAACTTATCACCGCTAGCTTTTAAAATTATTTCAAAAGCTTGTTCTCTGTTTATATCCATTAATTTGTAGTTGGTGGAAAACTGATTTTTAGTTATTTGAAGATCAGGTCTAGTCGTCACCGTGATACTCGTATTAGGATATTTTTGGTGTAATTTTGTTATTTCACTGACACAAGTATCCATTAAATAACTAGGTAACTCGTCGAAAGCATCAAAAAACAGTATCAAGTTACCATCTGTAAGTAACTTTTCAAGGAATGAAACATTCACACTCAGCCCATTATTGTTAAGCCAATCACAAAGTTGCTGTTCTAAACCTCCATCTCTGAAATACTTCAATTCAAAGAAAATTGGAATCTCATGTGATTCTTTTTCAAGAACTATTTTTTTCATCAGATATCTTAGCATAGTTGACTTACCATGACCTGCAACACCAGAAATTACATTAATATGCCTTGATTTGATAAATAACTTTTCGGCTGAAACTTCAATATTATCTGATGTTTTCATATTTATCGGGACATAAACTTCATCAATAAACACTTTCTTATCTGGGTTTGTGATTGTATAGAAATAGAAATAGCTAACTACTTTCTCTGAGTAACATTCCATTTCCTTTTTCCCAGCATAATTACTCCATTTTTCAAAAAGTTTTTTCTTAATAAATTTAACAATCTCCGAAGCTTCATTTCCTGATACTTTTTTTATAGCTGAATCAGCACTTACACTAACTAAATCCATATATAATTCTCCTGTTATTGCTAGTGATTAAAATTAAAAAAACAAACCTAGGTTATAAAATGCGAATTCACCAACGACTTTACTTCGCTTATGTAAAAACTAACAACCTGATAGTCATAATTTATTTTCTCATGTTGAGTATCGACATTTTATGATGGACATTGATACTTGTGCCGTTTCTCTGCTGTAAAACCAGATACACCCTATCCTTGGCTCTAGCTCCTCTCCTGCGTTTAACGTACCGCTCATTCAATAGCGCATTTTTTAACACATCGAAAACGTGTAACGGCTAGCCAATCTATCCCAATAGCATTTCTGTGTTTTAAGCTAATTGCCATAGTTTTTTCATATTGAAACTTAGTAGCAATTAGATCAAAAATATTTACTACTCTCATTTTTAGTAGCGTAATTATATAAGTAAAGCTCATTTATAACAGTGATTTAAATCATTAGCTATAAAGCTAGATGCTGATAGCTCAGTCTCTTATAGATAACATAAAAAAGAACAACTTTTATAACAAAGTGGCTCTTTGGATTGGTCGGTCTTATCGGGGTTTTTGTAGCGTTTTCTTGTCGTGTTCGCCTTGACCACTCGTCCATTTCTAAGCGTGTAGCCCTTCATTAGCTGGCCGTTTTGCTTTCGGCCTTTGCACTTGTGTCCTTTCATTCGGAATCTCCAGTTTTCGTATCCGTTGCTCTTGGCCTTTTTGCATTCGCTTTATCCAGTTGATGTCCGTTTTCAAAGCTGCAATCGTGCCAAGGCTTGAGATTCAACCTGTAATAAGATCGATGATTAACGCATCAAGGAACGCCATCACTTTGTTTTCCATCGAGATGCGTAGTATTCAAGTAGGTATCCGCATGCCTAGCATATCAACCACAACAGCACCCACTACAAACCAATAAGGGTTAGGGATGCTCTGCAGTGCATTGAAGCCTTGTTCGACATATGGCGCGTAATTGGGAATGAAAGACAAGATGAGTGCTACGAAAGATTAAATAACTAACAAAGTGTTTCGATAAAATTGAGTTTAAAAGTGACACTGCAACATAACTACCCTCCACTTTAATTGATGAACAGTAACAATTGCCTCGTGACTCGTTATTACAGCAAGCCATAAAACTTGCACACACCACTCTGATTACAACAAACCGAGCCGCTTTAAATTTAACTGTATAAATATACAGTTAAATTGTTACCCCCGTAAAAACCGTACTTATTGAGCAAATAACATTCAGAATCAAGGCTCTGCGTTAGTTTTAGGTATACCGATTCCACCTAGGGCAATACTCAAATAGAATCTTCGATTGCGCCAACTCTAAGGCATTGCGCATTACATTCGAATCACGTGTACGGGTTAGTATCATGAGCGACAAAGCATTCCGAAAACTCAACATATTCCTTTCGATTTTTTGCCTAGCAATCACGCTAGTGTCGTTGATCTTTTTTAATACGCTCATGAATAAGAGCTACGTTATTACACCCGACAAATACCCTACACGCGTTAACACAGACAGAGACCACGATGGTGGCACCGTAGGCTCATTACATAAGTCAGAAGATGGAATTGAGTTACAGTGTGACTTCGAACGAACCTATAGCTTACCCTTCTGTGAAATTGAATTCGTTATATCGATACAAGGTAAAGGGCTCGATCTCTCTACGTACGATTCGGTCACCATTAATATGGATTACCAAGGCCAAGAAGACCCAAGGTTTCGCTTCTACATTCGTAATTACGACAAGAATTACAGCGTGAAAGGCGATGCTATGTCGAATAAGTTCAATCGCTTAGACTTCTCGTTACCAGATAAAAACCACATCGACTTAAACTACTTCAACGTTCCTTTTTGGTGGATTGATCATTACAACCAACCGATTACTAGTAGCGCGGTAGACATTACAAACGCGGTGTCTGTTGAGCTCGGGCTTGGAGCGAGCACGCTTGATGGACATCATTCACTTAAGATCTCGAGCATTGTTTTCCACGGTAAAATCATCAGCAAAGCTTTGTTAGGCGAACTCCTAATTGGATTATGGGTGACGTATGCCATCTATTATGTGGGTTGTGCGTTACATATCGCGCAAAGAAGCAAAACGCGTGCAGCAGAGCAACAACGCTATTTGACCGAAGAAATTGAAGAGCTCAAGGTAAAGGCAACAACCGATCCGTTGACCGGATGTAGAAACCGAACCGAAGCGTTAGATACCTTCTATGATTTCGAATGGCAGGCGCAACAAGGAAAAACGATTCACATCGCGTTGTTTGATTTAGACCATTTTAAGCAGATCAATGATCAACATGGCCATGAAGTGGGTGACAAAGTACTTATTCAGTTTGTCGCAACGGCGAACGAGAGCCTTGGTGAGCAGTACTTGCTTTATCGCTGGGGTGGTGGAGGAGTTTCTACTCGTTTGCCTGGAACAAACTGCGCTACAGTGTAACGAATCTATCAATGATTTTTACCTAGCAATGGACCAAAGCCCTTGGCCTAATGCGCTTAAAGTGACGACTTCGACCGAAGTAACGCAGCTTAACGAGCATGAATCGATACGTACTGCCATCAAACGTGCAGACAAAGCGCTCTACCAAGCGAAAGACAACGGACGAAACCAAGTCGTTACGTTTTATTAAGCCTCGCTAGACTGGACTGCAGTTACACATTCAACTCTCTGCTAATACTCAATCACACGCCATTAATGCCCTGTCGATATCTACTCTCCAATTAAGCACCCGTTAGATTCTTAAGTGCTGACCAAACAAGCCCATAAGCTTTGCTGTCTCATCAGAACTTAAATCGATTCGTATGACTATAAGCGCGCTCTCGCCATCTGCTATAACACCATCTGTAATAACACCGTTTGCTATAACACCATCGATAGCATTCTCAGGTTGATACTTATCGTTCCTGAATCGCTCTATAAACCGCTCTTCCGTACGCCTCTAAGCTTCCTAACCATTTGTTTTAAAAGTCCACATATTTGGCTAGTAACGCGCGCTCTAACCAGTGGTAAGCCATTCGCGATATCGGTTTTGAACATTACCGCTGTGGATTGTCTCACTCCGTTCTTCGATGAAATCATCATTTGTCTGCTTCTGAACATTCATGGATTCTCATCCGTTCAAAATACAAGTCACAACGTCACTAGCCGTAAAAACACCATATATTTAGCCACTTAGGTACGGTGACACAAATACTGACACCTAAAAGGCGATTGTTTTACTTTCAGATCTTGCTGTAATTTAATTACAACTCAAAACCAAGGAAAGCCTGAAAAGTGGATTACTCCGACATAACTTACTGAATAAAAAGAATTTAATGATTTTGGATAGGTCGGGAATTCAGGGTAGCTAAAGAGTTGGTATGTACGAGATAATATACTAGAGGGTAATATATTTAGTTATAGTGCACTAAGGGTTAAAAAAGAAGGGCTGATGCCCTACTCTTCTTTATTACTCATTTCTTCACGAATTTGCTCAGCAACGATTTTGATAGCTTGCGCTGTGCTGATGCCTTGGGTCATCATTTCTTGAATTCGTTCAACAGCTTTCTGTTGTTCTTCGTGAGAAAGGGTTGGTAAGTCGTTTAGCATGCTCTGCTCCTTTATTTAGGAGCAGAACTATATAAGGACTGTTAGTAACTAGCAAGGAAATTGATTGATGCACCCATTGCATTTTCATTTGTGTAGTTAGCACTTAGATCTAGCTGAAACAAGTTCAATGGCGAGATACCAACACCAGCTGTCACTGTTCCTTCTGAATCAGAGTAAGCCAGGTTCTTGTAATACCCTCCCCTTAGCTTAAGCTGACGTAACAGGTCGACTTCGGTACCAACACGAATCATCTGTTCGTTGTCTTCGAACGAAGTAAACTTCTCTGCTTCATTCAAATCATAATCAACACTCAACGTAAAGTAATCAGAAACGATCCCCGCACCAACAGTGTAGACAGGCCCCAGGTTATAAGAATGACTCGATGTTACTGTTCTTGTAGCCCCTGTGCTGCTTGTTAGCTGTTGGCTAACGGATTTAGTTTCAATCTCACGGTCTATAATATTCGTTGCAGAAAAACCCACTCTAAATGGGCCGTAAAACCAAAGCGCACCTGCATCAATATTAAATGTAGTTTCCGCGGTGTCGTTTTCTCGAACATCACTTAGATCGTAGTTTTGTGCCGAGGCAATGTAGTTATACGTATAGATTCTTTGGAGTTTTGGAGAAATACCAAACGACAAATGTTGTCCCATGAACGTTTGATATTTTGCTAATGATATACCAGCTTCCATAATGCCAATAGAAACAGCTTTAACAGCAGTTAACTCAGCATTAACCAAGTCACTATTAGCAGCGTCACTAGATGTATCAGGGGTTACAAATGATTCAGTGTATGCTTTTGCAAATACGTTTGCTGCAATATACTGATTTGGTAGAGCGAATGCTACAACACCACCTAAATCAACATTCAGGCTATCACCATTAAGAGCATCTAGATCAGAACCAGTCACAGTACCTGACTCAATGCTGTCAACTAAATTATCGATATCATCAACTAAGTTATTAGGGTCATTATAATTACCGCCAAAACTTGGCGTGATCATTCCCATGTCATCATTACGACGATAAATGGCAACAAGTGCTGGGTTATAGAATGGAGCAGTTAGGAAGTTTGCTGAAACAACACCAACACCACCCATCGCATCACCACGCGCTTCAATGGCGTAGTTTGCTGCTGAAAGAGGAAGACTGGCGAATGCAATTGACGCTGCGAGTAGTTTTGTAGTTTTTTTCATGCCGTTTATCTTTGTTAGATCCCTTACATAGTTAACGGCACAATTTTAAATTACTTTAACTCTTCTTCGCTAGAAATATCATAAGTTTTACTGATAGTTTGTGCTTGTTCTATCGCTATGTCGCCTTGCCAGCGTGAATGCACCATTGAAACCGCTAAAACATAGCGATCATTAGGAAGTTCTTCACCAGTAAGGTTCATTGGATAATCAGATTCATAGCTCTTGCCCCACACCTGCTCATAGTGTTCATCGACATAATCGTACAAACCAATTTCGAGTTTAGGAAGAGGACAATAAGGGTTCAGAAGTTCTTTTTTATCGATTCGCCAGGTGTCTTTTGAAGACCAGCGAACTTGCTGGCGCATTGCAACTTCACCAAGGATAATCCAAGTACTCCAAGAATTTCCACCATCGCCTTTCACACTTAAACGATACAAACCCGATTCAAGTTGAGAGGCTAAATTGTAACGCTTGCGGTATAGACTCACCGATTCGTTGTTAACCACTTCACTGTCTTTGGTTAACTCACTGTCCGAAGAAACGATCTTATCGACCCACTTCTCGAAGGTAATGTCTTGAATGTTGTTTTCGGATTCAACATTAATCGATACACGAAAGGTATCTCGGCCAGGGCTTTGAATGATGTGTCTTTTAACGACGACTGAACTAATCCAATCTGGGAGTGTTTTTCTGGTGAGAGTTTTACCACAATCTTTGTTCAATGCTTGATCGAACAGTTCATTGAGGTGATCTTCTCGTGATTGAGACGAGTTGATTTGCCAAACTTCCACTAATGAGTCAAACATCTGAGGTAAATCATTATCTAGCAGATGTTTATGAACTTGAGTCAGAGCATCGCTGCTCTTAAACCAATCCGTTGCTTGCGCGGTATTCGCTACGCAAGAAAACATTAATAGTGGAAGTAAGGCTATTCTCATTACGCTTTCATCTTGTAACCAACGCCACGCAGCGTTTCAATTTCTAGACCCGGCAGTTTCTGTCTTAGTTGCAGAACGTGCGTGTCTACCGTACGTGTTGTTGGGAAATGGTTGTAACCCCATACATGGTCAAGCAGTTCATCACGTGTAAACACACGTCCAAGGTTACTTGCCAAGAACAGTAGAAGGTCAAATTCAGTGCGCGTTAACGTTACTTCCTGTTCATTGAAAAACACTTCACGTGTCGCTTTATCGATAACAAGATTCTGAGCGATAACTTTTGATGCATCTTGTTCTTCAGAATCTGGCAGGCGAAGTTGAGCACGAATTCGAGCAAATAGCTCAGCCTCTGCGAATGGCTTTGTTAAGTAGTCGTTTGCACCTGAATCTAGGCCCGCTACTTTGTCTTTTACTGTCACGAGAGCCGTCAGCAAAATAACTGGGATATCTTTCTTTTTCTTCCAACCTGGAAGTGAATCTACTGAGTCGCCATCAGGAAGTTGACGGTCTAGAATCACTAGATCCGCTTGTTCCCAGTAGCCTTCAACTTCAGAGATCAGTTCTGCATGCAAACATTCATATCCAGCTTGCTCAAGGCTAACTAATAAACCGTCAGCTAAATTTTTATCATCTTCAACGAGAAGCAATGTCTGTTTCACAAGGTATCTCCAAAATAAATGTTGTTGGGGGGCCGATAAGCGTCATGTGACCGCCCATTTTTCCAACCATAGATTCCACTATCGTCAGACCTAAACCGAGTCCACTCTTACTTACGAATGGCTTTCTTAGTTGCCCCCAATCTTTGCGAGACAAGTCTCCATTATCTATAACTTTGAATGTCAGCTTCTTGTCAGAAGTATTCAGTTCTAGAATTACTGGAGCCACACCGTATTTCACGGCATTTCTGATTAGGTTATCGATGCACGTTCCCAACCAATATACGTTCACTTTTGCAGCTATATCTTTGTTTACACGGAGTTCAATCCCCGGCGCAAAGTCTTCTTCAACTTTGTATTGGAGCCACTCTTCAACACTTGGCACCCACTCTGTTGCGAGCGGTTGATTATCTGATTGCAGGTAATCTTTACTTGCTTCCGCCAACTGTCTTAAACGGCGTGTATCTTCACACAGCCTACGGAACTCATCATATACCGATTCTGGTAAGTGTTCGAACTCACGCCTGAACCCTTCCACCGTCAATGACAAACTCGCAATCGGCGTTCTTAATTCGTGCGTTAGGATTTGAAGAACCAGCATGCGACTCTTCATCTCTTGTTTCTTGCTGTTCCAGCGGTAAATCGCCCAACCTAAGACAAGCATGATGTTGGCAATAACCAAGATAAACATGGCGACTTGCAGAAGCTCTGAATGATCTTCTATTTCCCAACACACATTACCACGCTGGACAAAACAGCTTTTACCTTCTGAAGACAAGCTAAACGATAACCCAGCAAGCGTGGCATTTTCGTTCCAGACTGATTTTTTATACAGGTAATATCTGTCGCCGCGTTTTACCCACATCTCATCAAGCTCAACAAACATACTGGCACCCGCTAACAGCGCGGTGATCGCTTCGCTATCCATTTGTTGCAAGCGAGACAGTAGTTCATCGTGTTCGGTGTTTGGTCGCTCTTGAATATGCATAAAGCGCTTCAGAGAGTCGAATTTTTCTGGGTACTTCTCAACGTATCGTGCCGCATAAGAACCGCCGCCAGGGTGAATCAAACCACTACGGCTAAACCAACGGTCAGAAAGCTTGGTGCCTTTACACATTGCACGAGTAAAAACTAAAGGCTCAGTAATCAAAGGGCTTAACGGCAGTTTACCACTACAGGTTTTTGATAACTGGTACAAGCGCTGAATGTCTTTTAACGGGTACTCTGCTGTTTGTGGCAGCATAGAAGACGGCATGATCAAACGTGTTGGATAATCAGCCTGTAGCACTCGAATATCGTAAGATTCGATTGCCGTTTCATGATCAAAGAGTTTGGTGAAATTATCGATACGCTCAGGTAAAGAGTCAGCAAATGCGTTTGCAGACACAGACAACGTAGCGATAAGAAGAGTAAATGTTCTTTTGATGATCACAAACCAACGCAAATTCATATAGATCAACCAAATATATACCATTCGCTATCAAAGATAAATTTTTAACCGCATGAAAAACTTTGAGAATGGCGAGCTACAGAGATAAAGGCCAATATATTACGGCCACATTGTACATACGTACTAGTAGGCTGACTGGCAAGCCAAACCTCAATTGCGACAAGTTTTGTATCAGGCTTCGTCAACTTCGTATCAACTGAGATCACACATAGAGTCGCTTTCGTAAGATAAAAAAAGGAGCTCAAATGAGCTCCTTATCGAGTTGTTACATATTGTTTAGAGGTGATCTCTATAGATGTTCTAAGATACTTAGACAACTCTTTTTAGCATCGCCAAACAGCATCTGCGTGTTCTCTTTGAAGAACAGTGGGTTTTGCACACCGGCGTAACCTGTGTTCATCGAACGCTTGAATACGATAACATTCTGAGCGTTCCAAACTTCAAGTACTGGCATACCAGCAATTGGGCTGTTTGGATCTTCAAGTGCTGCAGGGTTTACGGTGTCATTCGCACCAATTACCAATACAGTATCTGTCTCATCGAAGTCATCGTTGATTTCGTCCATTTCTAGAACGATATCGTAAGGCACTTTCGCTTCAGCAAGCAGTACGTTCATGTGACCCGGTAACCTACCAGCAACTGGGTGGATACCAAATCGAACATTAATGCCCTGCGCTCGTAGCTTCTCAGTGATTTCATGCACTGGGTATTGTGCTTGAGCTACTGCCATGCCGTATCCAGGAGTGATGATTACTGACTTAGAGTTTTTCAGCATATCAGCCACTTCTTCAGCTGAAGTTTCGCGGTGTTCACCTTGCTCTTCATCGCCATCAGACACAACCACTTCTTGGCCGAATCCACCAGCAATAACGCTGATGAAAGAGCGGTTCATCGCCTTACACATAATGTAAGACAGAATCGCACCCGACGAACCAACCAATGCACCAGTTACGATAAGCAGATCGTTTGCAAGCATGAAACCTGCCGCTGCTGCAGCCCAACCAGAGTACGAGTTCAGCATAGAGACAACTACTGGCATATCTGCACCGCCAATCGATGCCACTAGGTGGTAACCGAATGCGAATGCGATAAGTGTCATCACCATTAGTGCGAACATGCTGCCGTCCGCTTTAACGAACATGATCATCAGTAGTGTAGAAACTACGATAGCCGCTAGATTCCACTTGTGCTTATGAGGGATGTTCAATGCAGACGAAGAGATCACGCCACGAAGCTTACCAAACGCAACAATAGAACCCGTGAACGTCACCGCACCGATAAACACGCCAAGGAACACTTCCACTAGATGGATAACGTGCTCTGCATGAATATCTGCAGGGTTGATAGAAACAGCAGCAGGTGGATCGATGTAGCTGTTGTAACCTACAAGTACTGCAGCCATACCTACGAAGCTGTGCAGAATTGCAACCAGCTCTGGCATTTCAGTCATTTCTACTTTTCTTGCGTAGTGGATACCAATACCACCACCGATCACCATAGCAATGATGATCCACACAATACCTGCAGAGTGAGGGCCAAAGATCGTTGCGATCAACGCGATTGCCATACCCGTGATACCGTAATAGTTACCTGCACGCGCAGATTCCTGTTTCGATAACCCAGCCAAGCTCATAATAAAGAATACAGCAGCAACAATATAAGCTGCTTGTACTAATCCTTCAGACATCTGTTACTCCTTAGTCTTTACGGAACATTTCAAGCATACGTTTGGTCACGGTAAAGCCACCAAAGATATTGATACTTGCAATTAATACGGCAATAAATGATAAGAACGTGACGACGCCACTTCCTTGTCCGATCTGTAACAGTGCACCTACTACAATGATGCCTGAAATCGCGTTAGTCACGGACATCAAAGGCGTATGCAGAGAATGGCTTACATTCCAAACTACGTAATAACCCACCACACAAGCGAGAACAAAAACGGTAAAGTGAGATAAGAACGCAGCTGGAGCAACCGAAGCTACCCAAGCGAATGCACCAACAGCTACCGCCATACCCGCCACTTTCTTAATTGGAGAAACAGGTTCTTCAACTTTAGGCTCTGGTTTGGCCGCTTTTGGCTTAGCTTGTTGTGGTTGAGCTGAAACTTGAATTGGTGGAGCTGGCCAAGTGACCTCGCCCTCTTTAACGACAGTAACACCACGCAGAACAACATCTTCAAAGTCGATATTGATGTTGCCATCTTTCTCTTTGCAAAGCAGTTTCAAAAGGTTAACTAGGTTCGTTGCATACAGCTGAGATGATTGAGTCGGCAGTCGACCAACCATATCAGTGTAACCAACCACCTTAACGCCGTTAGCGGTTGTAATGACTTGATCCGCAACCGTGTATTCACAGTTACCGCCATTGGCTGCCGCAAGGTCTACAATCACACTACCTGCACTCATGCTGTCTACCATCTCTTTGGTAATCAGCTTCGGAGCCGGGCGACCTGGAATTAGCGCTGTTGTAATGATGATATCAACGTCTTTCGCTTGAGCTGCATAAAGTTCTTCGGCTTTCTTATTGAATGCTTCAGACATCTCTTTTGCGTAGCCGTCACCAGCACTGGTATCTTCCTTGAAATCCACTTCCAAGAATTCAGCACCCATCGACTCAACTTGTTCTTTAACTTCAGGACGAACATCGAATGAACGAACGATTGCACCTAAGCTACCCGCAGCGCCGATTGCCGCTAGGCCAGCAACACCAGCACCTGCAACCAGTACTTTTGCTGGTGGAACTTTACCCGCAGCCGTAATCTGACCCGTGAAGAATCGACCAAACTCATGCGCCGCTTCAACAACAGCACGATAACCCGCGATGTTTGCCATAGAACTCAATGCATCTAACGCCTGAGCTCTTGAAATTCGTGGTACAGAATCCATCGCCATCACGTTGATGTTACGACTGGACAATTGTTCCATTAATTCTGGATTTTGGGCAGGCCAAATAAAGCTGACCAATGTTGCGCCATCTTTAAGAAGATCGATTTCATTTTTAGACTCGTCAACGATCGGAGCGTTAACTTTAAAGATAATATCGGATTTCCAAGCTTCATCTGCGGTGACAACTTTTGCTCCAGCTTGTTCATAAGCTGCATCTTCAAAACTTGCTAACGCACCTGCTTGTGATTCAACACAAACTTCAAATCCTAATTTTAGAAGCTGTTCTACCGATTTCGGCGAAGCAGCGACTCGCGTTTCACCAGCGAGCGTTTCTCTTGGTACACCAATTTGCATAGCTATTCCTTGACTATTGGCACGAATGACTTATTCGTTTGTATCTAACGACAACTAATACTTCAAGCGTTTTGTTCAAAGAACAGGAAAAGTTATTACTTATAACGATTTGGACGGAATTTGAGCGCTTCATTCGAATAAATGACGACCGTCTCGAACCAAGAGGTCAAACCACTTGCAAATAATCCTTTTAATAACAACTCACTAGCTGTTCTTTATCCATAAAACTAAAAAGAGCTTTCAGCATATACACTGAAAGCTCTCTAAATTATGACCAACATCAATTCTAACCCTAATTGGTTAGCTAAATATATTGTCGCCCATTTGGTCGATGAACATCTGCGATTTTTTGAGCATCAATTCATCGGCATCTTGTTTGTTTGAAACAACATCTGAACGAATAAAACGGTGAGTTTTGATTTCACCATCGAATTCTTTCTCGATTCGCCCAGCAACACGGTATTGACCAGATTCTGCAATGGCATCTTGATAGATATTGAAACCCTTATATTCGACTGGCTCAATCTCTACTTTTTGTTCGGTTTTTTCTTTGCCACCAAATAATCTAGAAAAGAATCCCACGTTTTTTTACTCCTTAAATGACCGTATTCACCCTAAACTATCATGACTGTTTACGGTTCAACAACGGCTTTTCATACCATTGCAATTCTACGTCATCGTCAAAATTGTGTTGACTAAATATAACAGGCACATTGTCGTCACGTTCACGTCTTCGATCGTCAATAATCATACTTTCTGCATTTTTGACCGCGATCTCACTATTGCGTTTATAGAGCACCAATTTGTCTTCTGGCAATGCTGACAGAAAATCGATATCAAAACGAATATAGATAGGTTTTAGCTGGCCCAAAGCCAAGCACGCGAGATCGGCCAACTGTTCGTTGGTATAACTAGACACATATTCCTCGGTAGCCAATACATGACCGACCAGAGTTTCCATATAGTTATGTACATCAACACTAATTTGCATACCACACCTCCATTTGTAGCGGTTTTTCTAGTCGCAGTCGTTTCTAAAGTCACTTGAAACCATGCAATTCCTAATAGCTTTCTATAACTCAGTTATAGGTTTTACTGTCCATAGTTGAAACTTAGGCATTATTTAATCTTACTCTGACTTCATTACAGGTCTTCGTCGCTTAATGAAAAGGTCACTCAATGATAACTGATCATCAAGCCCTTTAAGTGACAGCGCCAACGTAAGAGCAGCAGAGCAGATTTTGTTAAGTATCTATAACGACTAATTAATTTCTCATATATACTGTGTAGTTCGTTCTAAGGTTAATAGCAACTCAAAATACATATAAAAATGATTGCACCAATAGCGACCTATGACTATGTTTTTGCTCTAATTTAGGCAAAAAGCTTGGCAATCGCTTGTTTAACAGTATCCTACGCATAGTATTAAATAATAAGATCATCAATATAGTTAGGCTCACCACATAAATGGCATCATCTTTTGTAACGTCGAGCATGTTTCGATTTTGCTTCCCTTTAGTCCTGTTAACAATTTTGCTCGTTGGTATGGACAACGTCATTCTCGTGACGGACTCAAATTTAGGGTTTGCTAGCAACCTCCCTTACATTTTATTGAGCGTTGCGGTTCTGCTATGCCATACGTTCAGACAAGGTCGAATGGCGATGGTATCGGTTACCATGCTTGTCGCTTATCTGATCATCCAAGTTCGCTTACAAACGCCTCTCAATACTGGCACAACGCTATTAGAGCTCTCGTTACTTGCGGCATTAGTACCTGTCACTTGCTTACTTGTTTATGCCTTCCCTGATAACGGCGTAAACTCAAAGTCGATGCTGCTCTACGCCATCGTTCTTGTTCTGTTTATGGTGTGGGCACAATTGATCGTCTCTCACTTCCATGCCGGCGGTTTTGAATCATGGAGTGATGGTCTTCTATTTATTGTCAGAGACTTCTCCAAACTGCCTTTTGTTTTAGTGCTGTATAGCCTTTGCTTGCTTGGCCTTACTGCCATTCTCGTGTTGGTGTATAACCGCTCTATCGATGTTGTGGTTTATAGCGCTATCCTGCTTTCTTCTTGTACGTTCATCTTCTTCGATATTCAGTACATCTCGAGCACCATGTTCTCGCTGTCAGGCACACTGATCATCGTCTATGTGATGTCTGCTAGTCATGATATGGCCTTTAACGACCAACTGACTAACATTCCCGGTCGACACGCCTTAGAAGTCGATATGAAGCACTTGGGGCGTAAGTATTCGATGGCGATGGTCGATATTGATCACTTTAAACAATTCAACGATACCTACGGACATGACATTGGCGACGATGTGTTAAAACTGGTGGCACGCATTCTGAGGGAAACCACAGGCGGCGCTAAAGCTTATCGCTATGGTGGAGAAGAGTTCACGATTATCTTCAAAGGCAAACATTCGGAACAAGTTAAAGAGCACCTTCAAGCTCTGATTTCCGAAGTTCAAAACTACGACATGACGATTCGGAATAGCCATGAGCGCCCCGACGATCATGAAGTGGGTATGAAAAAGCGTGGCAAGAACGGTAAACCATCGGAAGTGGTGAATGTAACGGTGAGTATTGGACTTTCCGATAGCACAACCACCAGACATCCTGAAGAGGTGTTGAAGCTTGCTGACCAAGCGCTGTATAAAGCGAAAGAAACCGGTCGAAACAAACTATGTATTGACCGTTAACAATGGTTGATAGCGAAAGATATTGAGTGCTAGAGATCTAAATAGCTTAAGCCATTAATAGCGAACTGCTTCAATAACTATCACTTCCAAGTTCAACGAGCCTCATTGATTTGAGACCGTATGGGCTTAACTGGAAAAAAGAGCTTAATCTTGGTTGAAGAATATAACCAAGCTGCCACCTTTTAAGCTACTTCCGTAGTTAATCGTAAAACCTATTCCCACGTTATCGACCCACTCATTAAACAGGTTTGGGTTAAGCAACCAACCAACACTGCCCTCGTAGTAAGATGTGGTGCCCATAGATGCCACGGTGTCACCACCAATATCAATTCGTCTTATACTCGAGTACATCGAAGTGATGTTCTTATCCCAACGCACGAGATCATAGAAAACCTTGGCTTCATTGGCGATATACCACCCTTCAGGATGACCGACATTGCCATTATTCGCCTCGCCCCAGCCGATGCCATTAAAGTAATGCCAACTGGTGCTCAATTTATACTTTCCCCAGTCATTCTTATCTTCGTACATCAGCTTGATTTTAGGCTCGATGATGTAAGCCCAAGCATCAGTATTGAGATATACGCCATCCAGTTGGTCTTGAATAGGCTTTAGCAACGAAGCGCGATATTCATAATCATTGCGGTAGTAAGAGATGTGGTTACCGATTGCAGAGCTGAAGCTCCAATATTCGTCTAGCTGGGACACATTCGCGAATTCGACGTAGCCAGACACTACCGACTCTTTTTGAAAATCGTTTCTGTTTGCTGCCGCGTACTCGACATCGTTCTCGATTCGCAATGCAGACAAGCGTAGCGTCACCTCTTGATGGTTGTCTTCGATGTAACTTGGTAATTCAAATGTGTAAGGCAAACTCAGGGAGGTGATGTTTTGGCGACGACTTACCGAATCATTCGAACCGATGTCTTCATTGTCCAAACTAAACACTTTATTGGGGTCAAAGTTATTGATACCAAAAGTGAAAACATCGGTGTCGTTGAGCAATACACTGGTGGCAAAGCTCTGCTCTAGATCCTTTCGAAAAAGATCAGATAGCGTATTGGCATTAACAGTGGTCGCCAAAGCGGTAAAAAATAGAGGAACCGCAAGCGTCCAAGATGTGTTAGTCATAGAAAATGACTTCGAATGTGGCATTTCTTTTATCACTTAAAGCACTTCCTAGCTCAAACGCTATTAGAAGTATAAATTCAAATATCTAAAAGAGCTCGCCAACTAACGCGCAAGCTCCAAAATGTTACGTTGTACAAAGGTATTTCTACCACTTTGCTTCGCTTGATAAAGCGCTTGATCGACCTTTTCGTAAATAGACGCAATAGATTCGCCACCTTCTGGTACAAATGACAACACACCTTGTGACACTGTCACTCTATCCGATACCGTTGAGTGGTCATGAGCGTAGTTCATCTCATGCAATGCCTCTTTAACTCGAGTCGCGTGTAACTTAGCGCCTTCACTGTCTGTGTCGCTAAGAATCAGAACAAACTCTTCACCGCCATAACGACCGACAAACTCTCCCGCACGAACAAACAGCTGTTTCAAGGTATTAGCAAGCCCTTGTAAGCACTTATCCCCTTGAATATGACCATAATTATCGTTGTAAGGCTTAAAGAAGTCTACATCTAGAAGTATGACTGTCATGGATATATTACGTCTTCCGTGCCACGCTATGCTCTCTTCAAGCTTAGTATCCATATATCGACGGTTATACAATTTGGTCAGGCCATCTTCGTTGGCTTGTTGCTGCAGAAGGATGTTCAGTTCTTCGAGTTTGGCTGTGCTTTGTTTTAGCTCTCGTCTCATGTGCGCGATACGTTGCATCGCAATCAGCTTAGAATTCAAAACAACCTTGTTTACTGGCTTGATCAGGTAATCATCGCCACCAGCGTCAATCGCTTTTGCGATCATCTCAGGTTCTTCGTGACCACTAAGAAAGATGATGGGAACCCATTCTGGGAATCGGCTTCGAACCTCATTCGCCACTTCAAAACCATCCATATCAGGCATGCTGATATCAAGTAACACGAGTTCAGGATCAAAATCAGAATAAACACTCAGGGCTTCTTTTCCGCTACCGACAGCTTCTACAATATGACCCAGTTGCTTGAGTCGGATAGCAAGTTGCATCCTGTCTAGTTGAACGTCATCAACCAGCAATATGCGCATTGAAGATCCCTTTTCTATCATCACATCACCTTTATCTAGTGTTGAATATTCAAAGTAGCTCAAATTTGGGCTTAAATCATGCCCTAATCTCTATATTATATTGACTTTTTTACAGATCTTTTTAGCATTGTTTCTTTTTAAAGAGAAATACTATGTCAGACGCTACAAACAACGAACAACAAGAAATCGATTTAACCACCATCTCACCAGAACTTCGTCAAGTTATCGAATTTGATGGAGTACCAAAAGAGATGCACTTTATGGTTACTTCTATTCACGAAGTGTCTGAAGAAGCAGTACGCGAAGCTTGGGATAGTCTTCCAGCAAGCGCACAAAATGTTTTAGACAACTTCGAGCAGTTCCACGCTCTAATCTCAGTTAGCCAAGCTTTCGCTGGTGTTAACGTGATGGAAGAGTTCCCTACTCTTAAACTTCCAGAAGACATGTCTGACGAAGAAAAAGAAGAGTACCGTGCTCAACTGCTAGACCAAGTTCTACACAACTGTGTAAAAGACATGGTTAAACAAATCAAGAAAGCGCGTCGTGATGCAATCTTGAAGCGTGATTTCAAAGAAGTTTTTACTAAGTAAGTCGCTAGTCGCCTAAACTAGGCTAAGCGCTAACAGTACTACTTAGAATTAAGCCGCATGTTTCTTTAAACACGCGGCTTTTTTATATCCGCTATTTTCTGTTCGTCGATCGTTACGTCTGTATGTTCTTGTTGCTAATGTTCATATGATTCACCAAATCATATGCTTTAACACTCATATAGTGTGGCGCAAAACTGGCAGTTATACCGTATAAAAATGACGCATGTATCCATTCATGGAATCAAGACCGAATTTTCAGAACCTATAACAGGCAGTATCGCGGCAATATCGAAAAACTGACCTTGTCAGGTTTAATGCGTTACCGCGATATCTCTTTGAGCGACACTCACACCTTTAATTTGAGCGTAAACACGCTGCCCGATTTCTAGATTTAACTCATCCAGCGCCCACAATGTAATGGTTGCCCATAGGTAGCACCCAGACTCTAACTCTAGCTCGACCTCGACACTCTGCTTATTTGTGCCTTGTTGGTGCGTCTCTACGCTTTTAATGGTGACAGGAAGGATGTTACGTATAGAAGTCCCTTTCGGCCGTTCTAGCGTGATAGAGACATCATTTGCCCTAACTTGCAGCCTCACTGTCGTACCAAGCTCACTCGATACTTTCTGAACCCATAACGACGTCGACTTTCCTAGCATCAGGCGAGACAGCGCATAATCGTCATTGTGTTCCGCTAATGTCGCTTCAAACAACGAGCTTTGCTCTGAGAAAGATTGCCAAGGTTGCATGGCTCTCGATGCCCACACCTCTTCCGTCACACCCGACGAAATCACTTTGCCTTGGTCAATAATCACAAGGTGATTTGCCAAGCGTAAAATTTCATTTAGGCTATGAGTGACATAGATGATCGGTATTTGGACGGTTTCGGATAAGTTTTCCAGAAATGGCATCACTTCGCGCTTACGAGGCAAGTCGAGAGACGCTAAAGGCTCATCCATCAACAAAATGCTCGGCTTTGATAACAAAGCGCGGCCAATCGCCACACGTTGCTTCTCACCGCCAGACAAACGAGCTGGGTATCGGTCAAGCAATGAACCCAAAGACAACAGCGAGACTATTTGCTCAAAGTGCGCTTGATCGACGCTTTTCATACCGTATTTAAGGTTCGCTGCCACCTTCATATGTGGAAACAATCGCGACTCTTGGAACACATAACCGACGTTGCGTTTGTGAGTCGGCAAATTAATGCCATTTTCACTATCGAACAGTGTGGTTCCAGATACGCTGATCAGACCTTTATCGGGCTGTTTAAGGCCACTGATTGCATTGATAAGTGAGGTTTTACCCGCGCCAGAACGACCAAAAATTGCCGTAATGCCGCTACTTGGTAATTCCAAGTCGATATCAAAGAACGTTTCACCAAGTTGTTGTTGATATTGGAGGATCAAAGCACTCATGCATTGCCTCCCAAGCGTTGTGCTGACTTTTTGTTGAGCCACTCAGATAGCATCAATGAACCCAGCGCTATCACAATAGAAATGACACACAAACGCGCGGCTTCCATTTCCGCACCAGGGGTTTCAATAAAGGTATACATAGCCAAAGGAATGGTTTGTGTTTCACCGGGAATATTTGAAACGAAGCTGATGGTCGCGCCAAACTCCCCTAGGCTTCTTGCGAATGAAAGCATGGTGCCGGTAATGACCCCTGGGATCATCAAGGGTAAAGTGATCGTGAAAAACACACGAAGAGGTGAAGCGCCTAATGTAGCAGCCGCCTCTTCAAGCTTACTGTCTACGGTTTCTAGGCTCAATCTAATAGAGCGAACCATCAGCGGCAACGCCACAACCACACAAGCGAGTGCCGCGCCCTTCCAGCTAAAGCTGAATACAATACCAAACACGTCATTGAGCCACGAACCTATGATACCTTGCCTGCCCATCATCACTAGCAGTAAATAGCCAATAACCACAGGTGGAAGTACCAAAGGTAAATGGACAATACTCTCAACAATACTCTTACCTACAAATTGTTTCTTAGCAAGTAGCCATGCTAAGCCAATACCGATAGGGATAAGCCATAAGATTGCAAACCCAGCGACTTTTAAGCTCAGCATTAAGGCTTGGTATTCGTATTCCGATAAATACATCATTTAACGCACTTCAAATCCAAAACTGTTCAAGGTGTCTTTCGCTTTTTCGCTCTTTAGGAAAGTATAGAACTCTTCTGCCACAACTTTATCACTCAACTTCGCTACAGGGTAACGTATTGGTGTGTGCAGATCTGATGGGAAGGTCGACACTAGGTTTACTTCTTTAGAAAGCAACGCATCCGTTTTGTAGACAATGCCAAGCTTAGCTTCACTGCGCTCGACTAAGGCTAAGGCCATACGAACATTGTTACTTGGTGCCAATCGAGTTTTCACATCGTCCCATACACCTAACGTTTCTAACGCTTCTTTTGCATAGATACCAGCAGGAACCGACATGGTGTTACCCACTGCAAGCCTTTCATTAGTAAGCAGTTTAGCCCATTGTTCACCTTTTGATAGGTCTAACTTTACCGATGTCTCTTTAGGAGCAATCAGCACCAGTTCGTTTTCACATAGGTTTGTGACATTGTCACTATAAACCAATTTACGATCGACTAAATGCGTCATCCATTTCTCATTTGCCGAGATAAAAATGTCTGCTGGTGCTCCTCTTTCGATTTGTCGCACCAAAGACGACGTACTCGCGTACACAGGAATCACATCGACAGAATGGTCTTTCTCAAACTCTTCAACCAACAGATTAACCGCATTGGTCATCGACGATGCAGCGTAAACTCGTAGCTTTTCCGCAGCAAAAAGATGACTAGAACTCAATGCCGAAGTTAAAGCCATGGTTAAAAGGAAGACTCGCTTTTTCATTGTTATCACTTATCTATTGTTCGTTTAAGTTCTTTAGCTAACTTCTAAATGGCGGCTTAAGCTGTTAACTCTGGCCAAAGCAGATCAAGATTTAAGTACTCTTCGATGGCATCAGCGATTCGATTAATACCCAGCTCTTTAAGCTGTTCGTGGTCAATCGCGGTCACATCGTTGGCTCCTGCCCATTCGCAAATAAGCGACAACGCATCACTGTTGTCGAATACGCCATGCAAGTAAGTACCAAAAATCGAGTTATCTTGATTCACAGCGCCATCTAGGCTGCCAGATTCTAACTGAACCGGTAAGGCTGTTTCTTTGACATCAGTCCTACCTACGTGGATTTCATACCCTTTTACTTGTGCTGTTTTGCCATCCAGCGTCATGGTGCCGCGTACGTTGGTTAAGGTTTTCTGCTGTGTAAGGGTCGTTTCAGTATCGAGATACCCTAACCCTTCGCTGCTGCCGGGTTCCCCTTCAACGCCATCAGGATCGTGGATGATGTTACCTAACATTTGGTAGCCACCGCAGATACCCATCACTTTGCCGCCTAAGCGCAGGTGGCGTTGAATATCTTTATCCCAGCCTTGTTCTTTTAGGTAATCCAAATCTGCTCTTACCGACTTTGTACCTGGCAAGATAATTAAATCAGCATTGTTTACACGTTCGCCTTTACCGACATAACGTAAATCAATCGAAGGATTCAATCTTAACGCGTCAAAGTCTGTATGGTTGCTGATTCGGGTTAGCACTGGCACCGCCACCTTAAGCTTAGCTTCTCCGTAAGACTCTTGAGCAGAGGTAATGGCATCTTCCGCTTCTAAGTTAAAACCATGCAGATATGGCAAAACACCAATGACTGGCTTGCCGGTTTTTTCCTCTAGCCAATCTAGGCCAGATTGAAGCAGTGCGATATCGCCTCTAAAACGATTTATCACAAAGCCTTTTACACGAGCTTGTTCAGATTCAGACAATAGAGCTAATGTCCCGTAGAGATGCGCAAAAACGCCACCACGGTCAATATCAGCAACGATGATCACAGGGATGTCCGCTTTCTCAGCAAATCCCATGTTAGCGATATCATTTTCACGAAGATTGATTTCGGCTGGGCTCCCCGCACCTTCAATCATCACGCTTTCATATTCTTCAGAAAGTCGGTCAAACGAATCGATAACTGTATCCATCGCCACTTTCTTGTAATCATGATAACCCGTCGCTTCCATGTTGCTCAGCGCTCGGCCTTGCAAAATCACTTGCGCGCCGGTATCTGAGTTGGGCTTTAGCAATACAGGGTTCATGTGAACGGTTGGCTCTATATTACAAGCTTGCGCCTGAACCGCTTGAGCACGGCCAATTTCGCCACCATCTTTTGTCACAGCACTGTTCAACGCCATGTTTTGTGGCTTAAAAGGTGCCACTTTGATTCCTTTCCTTGCCAAAACACGGCATAAACCTGCCACCAAAACACTTTTTCCGGCATCTGACGTTGTCCCTTGAACCATAAGGGCACTTAATGGTGCTCGCATTTGTACTTAAATCCTTAATTTCTTAATTTTCAATTTATAGCTGTGGGCAATATTTCTCTGCGACCATCTTAACGTCATTGCCGAGTAGATGCTCAATAAAATGAATGGAAAATGAATGTGTTACTCACTCTGGATTCAACCCCAGTGTTGTTTAATAGCTCCATCGAAACGAAGCTTGTGAACGATAACAGGCGCTTCAACAAAAAACGTACTAACGAAAAGAAACGTTTCAAATTCAGAAAAACGTTTCTACTAAAAACAACATTAAGGGATTCACCATGAAAAAAACTGTATTAGCTATCGCATCTACTATTATCCTTGCTCCTACTTTCGCAATGGCTAGTGACCACAACAGCAATAATAATGTCAACAGCAAGCACGAAAGCGCTATTGCTTATACTGGCCCAATTGAAACCGTTTCTGTTGCGACACTACTTGCCGACACAAGCATGTTCGCAGAGCAAGAAGCAATTGTGGATGGCAAGATCGTTCGTCAACTTAAGAATGACACGTTTGTCTTCTCTGATGGCCAGAGTGAAATTCAAATCGAACTTGATGATGATATCCGCCTAGCACAACCACTGACCGCTGATACAAAAGTTCGTATCTTCGGTGAATATGAAGGTGGTAAGACACCTGAAATCGAAGTGGACCACATCCAGGTTCTATAAGCGATTAATATAAAAATACCGACTTCAAATAATTGGCCTGCATATTGCAGGCTTTTTTGTATTATACTGCGGCAAAATACAATTTATATGGAGTCACCATGCTAGGTTGCACGAATAAGACTGTCCTTTTAGGACTCGCTGCACTGTGTTCATTCTCTGCGTCTGCAAACAACTTTAACTACAACACATTCGAGCTGCGCATGGGTACTAGCCCAAGTACTTTCGGTGGTGAAGTCACAACAATGTTCACTCAGAACTCTCATTTTGTTGCTCGTATCGATTCAGAATTTGAAAGTGATTGGGATGCAGCGGTAGGTATGGGATTCAACGGCCCAATCAGTCAATTTGCTGACGTTACTGGCCAAATGTTACTGCACAACATTGAACGGAATGACGATAACCACATCAAAACAGAAATTAACCTTGGCTTGAGAGCTTGGTTAATGGCAAACGTTGAAGTTAACGCACGCCTTGGTCAACTGATCGACAACGATGACACTCGTTCAATTTTGGGTATCGGTGCTCGTTTCCATTCAACTGATCAACTGTCTGTTGGTCTTGATATGCGCAATAACGGCACATATGGCCACCAAATCTTAATGTCGGCTCGATTCGGATTCTAATCTAGATTTCAATTACTGAGTAATAAATAGCTAAACGTATTACATAGAAAAGCCCCGAACATATTAATGTTCGGGGCTTTTTTGTTTGTTAGTTTCGCTGGCTTTTAGTCGTTCACGACCTGAGCCAACGACTTGCTTTATAAGCTAACCATCAGCATCTTTTTCTGGTGATCTAAGTACTCTTCATAAGTACCTTGGAAGCTCACTAGCTGTTGATCTTTTACATCGATGATGTGTGTTGCTAATGAAGAAACGAACTCACGGTCATGACTTACGAAGATAAGCGTGCCAGTGTAAACCTTCAACGCATCGTTCAAGGCTTGGATTGCTTCCATGTCCATGTGGTTCGTTGGTTCGTCCATTACCAGCACGTTGATGTCTTGCATCATTAGCTTGCCGAATAACAGACGGTTCTTCTCACCACCAGAACAGTTTCGCGCTTTTTTGTTCGCATCGTCAGCAGTGAACAATAGACGACCTAGAATGCCGCGTACCATAAGGTCATCGTGCTTCGCTGTACGCCATTGTGAGATCCAATCGAAGATGCTCAGGTCGTTATCAAAATCCTTAGTGCTATCTTGCGGGCAGTAGCCTACCGATGCGTTTTCAGACCATTTAACGATGCCTTCGTTTTGTTCTAGCTCTTGAACTAGACAGCGTAGAAGCGTGGTTTTACCCACACCGTTCTCACCGATAACCGCAAGACGAGTACCCGCTTCAAGCAGCAAGTTACCACCAGCAAACAATGTTTCGCCATCGAAGCCGTGACCAAGGTCTTGAAGTTCAAGCGCTTGACGGTGTAGTTTCTTACCTTCGCCAAAATCAATAGATGGGCTCATACGACTCGATGATTTCACTTCATCAAGCGTGATCTTATCCATTTTCTTGGCACGAGAGCTTGCTTGTTTTGCTTTAGATGCGTTAGCACCAAAACGGTTTACGAAATCTTGAAGCTCGCTGATTTCAGCCGCTTTCTTAGCGTTGCTTGCTAAAAGCTGTTCACGAATCAAGCCAGATGCTTCTAGGAAGTACTCGTAGTTACCAGGGTAGACACGTAGCTCACCGTAGTCGATGTCTGCCATGTGTGTACACACAGAGTTCAGGAAGTGTCTATCGTGCGAAATGATGATCATTGTACATTTACGCTGGTTTAGCTCTTCAGCAAGCCAGTTGATCGTGTGAATGTCCAAGTTGTTGGTTGGTTCATCAAGAAGCAGGATATCTGGGTTTGCAAACAGAGCTTGTGCCAATAGCACACGCAGTTTCCAACCTGGAGCTACTTGCTGCATCAAGCCGAAATGGAACTCTTCTTCAATACCCGCTTGAATTAGGATGTCGCCAGCACGGCTTTCTGCTGTGTAGCCATCCATTTCCGCGAATTCACTTTCAAGTTCTGCGACTTTCATGCCGTCGTCTTCGCTCATTTCTGGCAAAGAGTAAATGCGGTCACGTTCTTGTTTTACTTCCCAAAGTTTTCTGTCGCCCATGATCACAACGTCGATAACGCTGTACTGTTCGAAAGCGAACTGATCTTGGCTTAGCACACCCAGTTTTTCTCCTGGAGTGATAGAAACGTTGCCCGAGCTTGGCGTTAATGCGCCACTTAGGATTTTCATGAACGTTGATTTGCCGCAACCATTAGCGCCGATCAAACCATAACGGTTGCCGTTACCAAATTTAGCAGAGATGTTTTCAAACAGCGGCTCTGCGCCAAATTGCATTGTGATGTTCGCGGTAGATATCAAAGAACTAATTCCTAAGCGTGTACTGACAGATAATTATTAGGCTATTTCAAGAACCTAAATAAGAAGTACGAAAGTATGGATTAAACAAAAATCGAAGCGCGGATTATATAGAGATCTCGATCACGTTGTCGAGGCTAAACAGTAAACGAATAATAAACATAGACCATTTAGATGCTTTTCATACGTTATGGGGTGTAAATAAAAAAATCCCCACCAGCAGAACTGGTAGGGATTTCATTTATCAACACTAAAAGTCTTTTAAGCTCGTCACCTTTGAAACTATAGCTCTTCAAAACGAAAAGCTTTGATGACGAGCAGAACTTGTTATTTAGTAATTTTCTTCTGAACGTATTTTTTGCTCACGTCGACAACCGCAACATCTCTAAAGAAGCTTCTACCCAACAGAAGTGGGAAAGAAAGATGCGTTCGGTCGGCTAGCGTAAATTCAGTTTTGTCTTTTAGATCGCCAATTTGAATCGAAGCTACAACCACAGCGCGTCGTTGTGTGCCTTCTGCGCTTGATTGCTTGATCTTAACCCAGCGTTCTACTGGTAAGCTGATCTCTTCAGTTGTAATTCCGTCGTGTTCAATCTTGAACTTAACCCAGTCTTTGCCGTCACGTTCAAAATCAACAATATCAACTGCACTGATTGAAGAGGTTGTTGCACCGGTATCGACACGTGCTTTAAACGCTTCTTTTAAACCAGGAACAAACACCCACTCTTCTTCACCAAGAATCAGTTTGCCGTCACTTGTTTTTCTAACCTTCTCTACTGGTTTTTCAACAGGTGCAGGTTTTACTTCCGGCTCAGTTGGTTTTACTTCTTCAGGCTTCTCAGTAGGTTCCGTTACTTTCTCGCCTTCTGTAGCGTCAGTTTTTGAAGAGTCATCAACAATAGGTTGTTCGATTTGAGGCTTTTGCTCTGGCTCAACAGGAGCTTGAGTTGTAGCCGAACAAGCAAACAGGCCACCACTTAGCATTAAAACTACAATCGCTTTCCAATTATACATTCAGTCACCTTCTATTTTGAAACGTTTGCTATCGCTTTTGCTACATAAGGAATATGAGATTCGGAAAGGCCTGCGATATTGATGCGTCCATCACCAACACCATAGACTCCATATTCTTCACGTAATTGATTCATTTGAGTTTCTTTAAAGCCTAGTACACTAAACATGCCTTTATGGCTTTCAATGAAGTCAAATTGTGACGTGTTATAAGTATTTCGCAATTCATCACATAAACTTTGGCGCAGATTTAACAAACGTTGCTGCATTTCACTCAATTCTTGCTTCCAAATCGAGGTTAGCTCTTGATTCTGAAGAATTGTTTTAACCAAAGCTGCACCATGATCTGGCGGCATTGTGTAAGTTGAACGAGCAAGCGTTAGAAGCTTACCTTTAGCATTGCCAACGTGTTCGCTGTTTTTGCCAATCACGATAGCGGCACCCGTTCTTTCACGGTATAAACCGAAGTTCTTCGAGCAAGATGTCGTAATCAACATCTCTTCGACGTTGTTAGCCATGTGTTGAAGACCTTTTGCGTCTTCTTCTAAGCCATCACCAAAGCCTTGGTAGGCAATATCAACGAACGGTAAGAAACCATTCTTCTGAGATAATTTGGTGATTTCCTGCCACGCTTCAAAGTTGATATCCGCACCCGTTGGGTTATGACAGCAACCGTGCAGTAGTACCACGTCTGATGGACCCGCTTTTGAAAGATCATCCAACATTCTTGCAGGATCAACTTGCTTCGTTTCAGGACTGAAGTAATTGTAATATCGAACTTTTAAGCCTGCCGCTTCCATCACCGGTTTGTGGTTAACGTAGCTTGGGTTTGAAATCCAAACCGTGGTGTCTGGTTGAGAAACTTTCATTAAGTCACCCAACATGCGAAGTGCACCACTTGCACCCGGTGTTTGAATCGCAGCAACGCGATCCATTGCAGAAGTCCCTTTAAGCAGCAGATCAACCATGCTCTGGTTGAACTCTTCACAGCCTGCTAGGCCAACGTAAGCTTTGGTTTTCTGCGTTTCAACAACGATATCTTGAGCCATAGAAACGGCTTTCATGATCGGAGTTTCGCCTTGATCGTTTTTGTAAACGCCAATGCCTAAGTCGACTTTATCAGTACGATTATCGCCGCGGTAAGCAACAGAAAGAGATAGAATTGGATCTAAAGTTGGTTTTGGTAGATGTGAAAACATGAAAGTCACAACCCTTTGAAATTCAAGTAATGAGTTTCACGTTAACATTATCGTAGACAAATCAGAAACATTTTTTAATAGAAGCGCTTAGTTAGAATAAGTAAACAGAGATTGGTCATTTTACGTCACAAAACAGCGTAAATTTCGAACACTTTTAGTGCTTTATCAAAAGAGCAGTAGCTTGTTTAAGAAGTACCTTGTTGATTCTCAGCTAAATGCCTTGTTTGAATTGCCTTGGTGTCATGCCCGACCAAGCTTTAAATCGAGTACTAAAGTTCGCTGCATTCGGGTACCCCACGATCTCGCCAATATGTTGAATCGACCAATCACTCGATTTCAACAAACGAGCAGCGTATTCCATTCTCATACGCATAATATGAGTCATCGGGCTATGAGAGTAATAACGTTGGCACAAACGATGGAAGTGCGGCTCTGAACACGGAAATAGGTTTGCTAGCTCATGCACGTTCCACTCTTTATGAAGCTGTTTTTGCACGCTGTTGAACACACGTCTCAAGCGAATCAAATTTCGAGATTGTTGCTGCGGGACGGGAGCATTAATCATGAACTCTATTTGGGCTACGCTGTGAATGGCAATCGCTCCGCCTAAATCAATGGGCAAGGCAATACTTCTCAGCAAGGTATGAATACAAGACGAGACGACTTCGGCTGCAGGAGAGAGCGTATAACTCACTTCATCATTGACGACATTATCCCAATGCTTATCAGGCGATAGAAAGATCCACGCTATCTGCCATGTTTCTTCTTCAATCCCAAAGCCATTCTCAACGCCTGCAGGCACAGTAATGCACGACCCCGGCTCTAGAATATAGCGACACGCCCCACTTTCTAACCACCCTTTGCCCCTAACCGTGTAAAGCAGCATGTGTTTCTGTGGATTCTTCCGATGGACAGAAAAGAAATCTGCGCTGGTGTTGGGTTGGCCGCTAGAATGGGTGTTGATGATTGTGTTACTGGAGGAGTTAGCGAAGATCGCTTTAACTAGCCAGCGAATTCACTCTAAGAAATGGATCAACAATCTAATCGACGAGCCTGAGCACATTCCTATATAAACAGGCGATAAACTGACACTGACGTGCAGGCGATAGATTCAAAGAACTCACACCCAAGGGCTGATTTGTAGCATTGCGCTAACGATGAAGCCCTTTTTCGTTTACGAGTGTGCAAAGTCACGACAGCAGTTATATATCAGTAAATCGATGGATGATTTGGTTTGAACTACCACGCCAATCCAACATTGGATCCGCTTTATCTTGCTCAAAACGACCATCAATCAAAGTATCAACATATTCAAGTACTTGCCTCTGCTTTTCGTCGAGTTCGTCGAGCTCGTAGCCCGTCCACATCCAGATGTCTTTGCCTTCACATTCTGCTTTTACACGCTGAACAAGCTTAAGCACTTCAGATACATTTGCAGGATGAAGAGGATCACCACCTGAAAGCGACAAGCCACGACGCTTGATTCGTGGATCATTGAGATCAGCGATAATGTGGTCTTGCAGCTCTTGAGTAAACAAATGCCCGGAGTCCAACCTTTGCGTTGATTGGTTATAACACCCGCGACACTGGTGTACACAACCCGACACAAACAAAGTGCAGCGTGTTCCAGGGCCATTTACAACGTCGATTGGGTGATATTGGTGATAATTCATAAGGCAGTATTGAAAACTCGTGATGGCTTAATGGTTTAACTCGAAAAGTAGCGAGAGTTGAAACAAATGAATTGGTATCGACATAGCGCCGATACCAAACATATTTCTTGAAACGTAGCTCTTCTAAGTAAGCTAGCTAATAATCTTAGAGCTTACTAAAGATGCTTCACGCGGCGTTTAACTTCTTCTTGCTTACCGAAGTTAAATGGTCGTGCATCTGGGCTACCAAGGTAACCACAAACACGGCGCGTCACCGATACTTTGGTTGAGTCATGGTTGCCACATTTAGGACACGTAAAGCCCTTACTTGTACAGTCGAACTCACCGTTGTAACCACATTCGTAACACTCATCAATCGGCGTATTTGTACCGTAGTAAGGAACACGTGTGTAGCTGTAGTCCCATACGTTTTCTAGTGCTTCGATGTTCTTCTGCATGTTCGGGAATTCGCCGTAACAGATAAAACCACCGCTAGAAATTTCAGGATAAGGCATCTCGAAATCGATCTTGTCGTATGGGTTCACTGTCTTCTGCACATCTAAGTGGAAGCTGTTGGTGTAGTAACCACGGTCTGTCACACCATCAATCACACCAAATTCTTTGGTGTCGATGCTGCAGAAACGGCTACATAGGTTTTCACTTGGTGTGCCGTATAGGCTGAATGCGTAACCTGTCTCTTTCGTCCAAGATTCCACTTCACGCTTCATGTACTCCACCAACTCAAGCGCTTTAGCACGCATTTCGCCATCGTCGTACAGGTGAACGTCAGTACCGTAAAGTGCTGTCATCGCTTCGTGGATACCAATGTAACCAAGAGAAACAGACGCGCGGCCGTTCTTGAAGATGTCTGCAATAGAGTCGTCTGCTTTCAAGCGAACGCCACATGCACCTTCCATGTATAGGATTGGAGCAACACGTGCTTTCACGTTTTCTAGACGAGAAATACGAGTTTCTAATGCACGACGAGCCAGCTTGAGTTTATCATCAAGCAGTTCGTAGAACTTAGCCATATCTTGTTTTGCGTTAATCGCAATACGTGGCAAGTTCAAGCTAACAACACCTAAGTTGTTACGGCCTTCGTGAATCAACTCACCATTTTCTTCGTAAGTATTCAAGAAGCTACGACAACCCATAGGAGTTTTAAATGACCCTGTCACTTCTACTACTTTGTCGTAGTTAAGAATGTCTGGGTACATACGCTTAGACGCACACTCTAGCGCTAATTGCTTGATGTCGTAGTTTGGATCTTGCTTCTGGTGGTTCAAACCATCTTTGATCGCAAATACCAGTTTAGGGAACACGGCTGTTTTACGGTTCTTACCCAAACCTGCAATGCGGTTTTTCAAGATTGATTGCTGAATCAATTTCGAGCCCCAGCTTTCACCTAAACCAAAACCAAACGTCACGAATGGTGTTTGACCATTAGCGGTGTGCAGCGTGTTTACTTCGTACTCCAGAGATTGGAACGCGTCGTAACACTCTTTCTCTGTGCGAGAGATAGCAAAGCCTTCTGGGCTATGAATGTCCCACTCTTTCGCTAGCGATAAGTGCTTCTCGTAGCTCGCCATAACGTAAGGTTCAAGAACCTCATCGATGCGGTTAATCGTTGTGCCGCCGTAGATGTGACTCGCCACTTGCGCGATGATCTGCGCGGTTACCGCTGTCGCCGTAGAAATAGACTTAGGTGTGTCGATTTCCGCGTTACCCATCTTGAAGCCATGCGTTAACATGCCTTTCAGATCGATAAGCATGCAGTTAAACATTGGGAAGAACGGTGCGTAGTCTAGATCGTGGTAGTGAATATCACCACATTCGTGAGCATGTACGATATCACGTGGCAAAATGTGAGTTTTCGCATAGTGTTTAGCCACGATACCCGCCAGCAGGTCACGCTGAGTTGGGATTACTTTGCCATCTTTGTTCGCGTTTTCATTGATTAGATCAACGTTGCTTTCTTCGATCAAACCTTCGATCTCACGAGTTAAAGCGCTTTGCTTCTCACGGGCGATGTCGCGGTCATGACGATATTCAATGTAGGCACGAGCCAGAGACTTGTATGGTCCCTGCATTAGCTCGTTCTCGACCATGGTTTGAATTTCAGAGATATGAACTTCATCGTAGTCTTCGAGCTTCAACTCAACTGCTAATGCCACATTCAGTGCATAAATAGCAATTTCCTTATCGGCTTTGTCTGATGCTGCTTCCACTGCAGCTTGGATGCGATCTCTACTGAATGGAGCTCTTGAGCCATCACGCTTGATTACGATTGATTTCACCACTTCTCCTTACTCTTGAGGTATTCACAGACTTATCCACAAACACACTATATAGAGCGATTTATCGTTTAACTAACACTAGATATTGTGGCGTATTTAACGAGAACCACCAACTTTGAGTATTGATTTGGATCAATAAAAAGAGAACGCTGACTAAGATCAATTCAATATTATTACGCTAGTTCTCAAGTCGAAAAGAAACAATGTAACAATAAAAAAACTCCTAAAAAGAGTTGAATTTTTGGTAAGTGTTGTAGGATAACGGCTCATCAATATTGGCAGACAAAATTAGGGATATTTGGCATGAAACGACTTCAAAACTGGATAATGTTAGGCTGCTTACTCAGTAGCCAGACATTTGCTGAACCTTTGACCATATCCAGTTGGAATATCGAATGGTTATCAACCAACGAGGCTGTGAATAAGTTTTCTGACAAACGTGATCAAGCTGATTTCGACAAACTCGCAACTTATTTTCAATCCTTAGACGCAGACGTGGTTGCGTTTCAAGAAGTCGATAACGTAAATGCCATTCAGCGTGTGGCTGGTGATCAATACAAGATATTGATGTCTGACCGGGCGCTATCTAAGAACAGCAACCGCCAATTTAAAGAAGTGAACCAATACACGGGATTTGCAGTTCGTAAAGGAGTAGCCCTCACCGACTACGCTGACTTTCCGCTTGAAACCACATCCAACAGTAAACTTAGGTTTGCCAGCTATATCGTTGTAGAAACAAACTTTAAACCCATTCACATGTTGTCTGTGCATTTAAAGGCAGGTTGTAGCGGAGCGTATAAGTCCAACCGCGATTGCTCTCGTTTAAAAGAGCAAGCTCAGCAACTGAACAAGTGGATAAAGCAAAGAGAGCGCAATAACGAAGACTACGCCATTCTTGGCGACTTTAACCATAACCTCGCTTACTCACGAGATTGGATGTGGAAAGAGTTATCACAATATACTGATGCGCTGTTAGCGACACGAAAGACCCGTGCAGATTGTAAGGTACGCTCTAACCGCAACAATTATCGCACACATCAGTTCCGCTCTGTTATTGATCATATTGTGGTGAGTGAGTCGCTAAATGCTTCTCCTGCAAAGCAGAAGGTATTTGAAACACAAGATGTTCTGGACTACAAACTCAGTGACCACTGCCCAGTTTCAACGACTATTAAATAGTAGATTTTAGATAACAACAGATTGTAGATAACTGAAAATAATAGAAACAGTAAATATAGAAAGAGGCTGACTGACTTTCGTGCTGAAAGCGAGTCAACCTCTATGCTTGGTCAGCTCAGAACGGATAACGTCAAAGCCAATGTAATCAGCTATAAGCTTGCTACTAACACGTTTTGTTCATACGATCCGCCAGCCACATTCCCACCAGCATGCTTATCATAAACACCCACACCGTCGGGTTGCCGCCACTTAGGCTGGTTACCGCAGGGCCTGGGCAAAAGCCTGCAATCCCCCAGCCTAAGCCAAACGCTGTAGATCCAAGAATCAGCTTTCTGTCTATCAACGGATTGTTACGGCTATCTAACGGCTCGCCATTGATGGCTTTAGCGCGCTTTTTAATGACCAGATGATAAAACGGTGCAAAGACCAATAGCGCGCCACCCATGACGAATGCCAAACTAATGTCCCAGTTACCGGTAATGTCTAAGAAGCCGAGTACCTTCTCAGGATCAACCATCCCTGAGATGATCATGCCAGAGCCAAAAAGAATACCTGCGACCAAACCGATAACGATAGTAAATGAAGCGTTTTTCATTATGCCCCCAAGCCAGTCAGATTCTTGATAAACACGGTTACGATTGCCACACCCATAAATACACAGGTCGCAACAATAGAACGTTTAGATAAACGAGCCATTCCGACAATGCCATGCCCGCTAGTACAACCGTTCGCTGTTTTAGTACCAAAGCCCACCAGAAGGCCAGCAATAATCACTAAAGCGAGATTCATCTCTTCTAACTGCGGAAGTTGGTAGCCCGTCGGAATTAATAGCCAACCACTTGCGACCATTCCCACAACAAAGGCGATACGCCAGTGTTTTTCGGTGTTTGCTGTATCCGCATCTTTACGTTCTTTGTTGCTGGTGCCAGTTGGCAATAATCGGCTGACAATGCCACTAATGCCAGCAACTCGACCAATCCCCAACATTAAAACAATGGCCGACACGCCTAACAACATGCCGCCGAAAAAAGCATCCCAAGGAATCAAACTAAGCACAAACCTCTCCTATCCACAAACATCATAAACTCATAACAACCTATAAATTAGAGTTTACTAATAAATATAAATTAGTCAATGCTAATGTATTGCGAGTATGTGTCGTTTTGTAAGTCTGGAATTAACAAGCGCCCTGCATGAAAAAAGCCCCTAGGTGTTAACCTAAGGGCTTAAGATTTATTCTGTCTTTGGTAAAGAACAGCTATTTGACCTTGTTCTTCTCAGCAATCCATTGCGACATATACTTCGTGCTCGCCATGCTGTGGTGTTTGAGCATCGAACCAAAGAAGTTATCCAGTCGATGAGATTCAAGATCCGACTCTAACGCAATCAATCGCTCAATCAATGTGTCGCCCAGTTTATTCTGCTCGTAGTGCGCTTCAAGGATTGAATGACATCGGCTTTGTGCCTTAAGCCACTTCTCTTCATCTTTATAAAGGGCAACTGCAGCTTCAACAAATTCGTCGATATCATCAGCAACCGCACCTGGCCATTGCAGTTCTCCTTGTGGCAACATGCCTTCGCTGCCGATTTCACTGGTCACGTTCGGAGTCTGTAGCTTCATCGCATCAAGTAACTTGCCTTTAATGCCTGCGCCAAATCGTAAAGGTGCAACACACACACGAGCCTGCTCCATCACTTCTTGAGCGTCTTTCGCCCAACCTTTGATATGGAAGCCAGTTTTAGGGTTATGCAAAGCGGTTGCTTTTGGCGGCGGATACGATCCATAAATATGAAGTTCAGTGTCAGGTAACTGTTTACGAATCTTCGGCCAAATCTTCTGTAGCTGAAGTACGGCATCCCAGTTCGGTGCGTGTCTAAAGTTGCCTATCGTCATGAAATGCTTACGTTCTTCAAAGCTTTTCGTGCTTTCAGGAAGCGTATTAAGATCAACCATGAACGGCAGATGATGAAGCAGTTTGGGATCGATATTGAACTCAGATTGAAGCAGTTCCATCTCGTAACTTGAAATGATCAACGAAAGATCACAGCGCAAAATCGCGGCAATTTCACGTTTAGCCAAGTCACTGTACAAGTGTGCTTTGGTCAGATCTGTTTCTTTCTTAACCGCTTCGTGTCGAGCATTACGCAGAAACTGTAAGTCTTCCGTATCCAGTAACTTAAAGGCATTCGGGCATACTTTCTCGACACGCCAACCAAACTGTTCTTCCATCATAAAACGGTCAAACATCACAACATCGGGCTGCAGCTCTTCAATGTAATCGTCAAAGCTATCGCAATTTAACTGTATAGATTGGCTTGTGATGCCCTCTTCAGAGAGATCAATCATGTGCTCGGTTTCTTGAGCGGGTGTTGCAAATTCAACTGACCAACCTTGTCTCTTAAATAGACGTAAAAGAGACATCATATGGCTGCCAGCCGCCGATGAATTCGGTTCTGGCCAAACGTAGCCAATTGCTAAAACTTTCTTCAAAATACTTCCTAAGAAATAACAAAAGGGCCACAGAAGCCCCTAATAAAACGTTAATCGAGTTATGCCGCTGATAATAATGGTTCTAAGAACTCAGCGATCAGATTCGTTCACCTACATTGCGAGCTATCATAAGCACTTCATCGGCTGAGTAAAAGTTTGAAATCGTGGTTTCGACTTGAGCGCCCAATGTCGACTGATAGAGCTTTTGTGCAAAGTTATCTGCTCTGGTGGTCACTAATACATGTTTTAGTGTCGAGCCCTGCTCTGATAGCTTCTGCTTCACTTGAGGCAAAGAGTCTAGAATCAGCTTTTTGCCCAATCCTTGCCCCTGAGCACTCGGTAACACAGCAAGTTGTTCTAGCTCCAAAACAGCTTCAGGCCTAAACCCACTCTTTTGAACCCAAATAATGTAGCCGACAATCTCGCCATCGCTTTCAGCAACAAAGTTAAGAAAGCGTGGCGCAGCATTTAAGTTACATTGTAACCAATTTTTTGAGTTTTGCTGTCGAACAAAAGTAGCTTGGTGAACTAAAGCCGCTCCATCGAGGTCGGCTTCTGTCATAAAACGAACTTGCGCCATGCTGCTACTCATTCTCAGAATTAGGACGCGTTTTACAGTGTAAAATGGCTCTCTCTAGAAGTTCTAATGCCGAGCTATCTGCTTCTGGAAGCTTAGCGTCCGATTGACCTAACGGATCAACACGGCTACCCCACTTAATATGGCCTGCCCCCCAAGTTAAACCGGCACCGAATGCCGCCACAAGGATGTTTGAGTTCGGTTTAACAAAGCCTTGCTCTAACGATTCACACAATGCAATTGGCACAGTCGCAGCCGACGTGTTGCCATAGTTTTGAATGTTCACAAACGCTTTCTCACGTTCAATGCCCGCCATATCACACAGAGTTTGAATAATTCGGATGTTCGCTTGGTGCGGAATCACAACATCGATGTTTTCAGTTGAGATGCCAGTGCGACTCAATACTGTATGTGCTGCAGCGCCCATTCCTTTCACTGCACGCTTGAAGATCTCTTTACCAACGAAATCAAAATCCCAGTAACCGTTATCAGCAGCAAAGCGGTCCATAGACGTACCGAATTTTGGTACTGCTAGAATGTCACGGCCCTCTGCGTCACAACCGATTTGAGCTTCTTGTAAACCCACTTGTTCTTCAGTACGCGATAAAACCACAGCGCCAGCGCCATCACCGAATAGAACCGCAGTATCACGCTTGGTCCAGTCGATGAAGAATGAAAGACGCTCTGCACCCACAACGATCGCATTGCGGTAGTTGCCCGCTTGAATCAATCGAGTTGCTGTTTCAACACCGTAGATAAAGCCTGTACACGCTGCATTAAGGTCAAAAGCTGCTGCGCTCTTGATGCCTAAGTTCTGTTGAACTTTAGACGCGGTATTTGGAATAAGAGAGTCTGGACTGCACGTCGCTACGATCACAAGATCGATATCTTCGGCTGTTAAACCAGCACACGCCATTGCATGTTGAGCAGCAACGGTCGCTAGCTCAGAGGTATTTACATGACTGATACGACGATTTTCGATACCAGTTCGAGTACGAATCCACTCGTCAGACGTATCAATGAAAGTGCTTAAATCATCATTGGATAGCACGGCTGGTGGCAGACACTTTCCCCAGCCCGTAATTTCAGCGTAAAATTTTGTCATCATTTACCTGTTTATTGTTTGTTTTTATTTGAGTATCTTATTCTTGTTTTAAACAGTATAAGCGTTCCGTACATGATTCGTAAATCGCGTTAGGCACGGAGACGCAATAAAAAGAGAAAGTTATGTCTACATTCAACACACGTTGCCCTTCTTGCGGTGGCGTAAACCGAGTTCCTTCAGAAAGAATTTCAGAAAGCCCTACTTGTGGTAAGTGCAAAAACGCACTTCTAGACGGTGCACCAATCGAAGGTACGTCACTGAATTTCCAATCAATTTTGAACAGTTCACAGCCTGTCGTTGTCGATTTTTGGGCGACATGGTGCAACCCATGTGTAGGTTTCGCACCTGTGTTCAGCGATGTCGCTAAAGAGCGCGCTGGCGATGTTCGATTTGTTAAAATTGATACCGAAGCTCAACAGCAACTGGCGGCTATGTATCAAATCAGAAGCATCCCAACGGTGATGGTGTTCAAGAACGGTCAACGTGTTGATACGATTAACGGTGCACTGCCAAAAGGTCAATTTGATCAGTGGCTTAATCAAGCACTAACTAAGTAATACTATTGGTTAAGCTATTGATTTAGCATTACTTAATTCTAAGTAAGCACACAAAAATAGGTTAGAGAGTCTTACCAAATCAAGACTATCTAACCTACTGTTTTATTTATGGTTATCACTTAACTTCTTGAATAAAACTACGGCTTCGCCTTTCGCTTGAATATTAGATTCTTGCTTGCCAAACCCGTATTGCTGTTTGATTTGATCTGCGACTTTCTCAGCAATCATAATGGTTGGTGCATTGGTGTTTGCCCCAATCAGTGTCGGCATCACAGAAGCATCAATGACTCTCAAATTATCCAATCCATAAACTTTGAGATCTTTATCTACCACAGCTAAAGAATCGCTACTAGGTCCCATTTTACAGGTCCCGATCGGGTGATACTGAGTGTCTGCACGATTGCGAATATCTTGCTCGATAGCCTTGTCATCACTGGCGTCCACAGGGTAGAAAGCATTGCCTCGGATATCATCAAACGCGGAACTCTCTAACATTTGATACTGCTTCTTCCAGCCCTTAATCATGATCTCCATGTCTTCAGGATGACTGAAAAACGCAGGATCGATCTTAGGCGGATCATAGGGATCATTACTATTGAGCGTTACGGTGCCGTAGCTCTTCGGTCGCAATAAGGTGACATGAGAGGTAAAGCCATGACTGGTATGAATTTTTCTAGCATGGTCATCTACAACAGCGACCACAAATACAAACTCTAAATCCGGTACAGCGATATGATCTTCGGAACAGAGAAAGCCTATTCCCTCTGCAAAATTACTGCTCATTTTACCGCGGCGTTCTTTGTGCCATAGTGGTAAGGCTTTGGTCATTTCAGAGGCCATTTGCAGCGAGATACCAAAAGTTTCACGCTTTTCACTGCATTTATACGAATGTACTAAGTCGATATGATCTTGAAGGTTCTTGCCCACTCCAGGTAATTCATGAACTTGTTCGATGCCATGCACCTCTAGTTCAGTTTGAGCACCGACACCAGACAGTAGTAGCAATTGCGGAGAACCAAACGCGCCAGCAGATAGAATCACCTCTTTGTTGCATTGGATCTGATAACGCTTGCCGTTAGATCCATATTCAACGCCAACCGCTTTCTTTCCTTCAAATAAGACCTTATGTGTGGTGGCTTTAGTCACGACCGTGAGGTTCGATCGTGAAAGGTTTGGCGTTAAGTAAGCCTTAGCAGCACTGCATCGTTCGCCATTCAGCTGAGTGACCTGAGTCGGCATTGCACCAAACTGAGCAGCCCCATTTATATCTTCATTGCGTGGCACACCTATCGACTCACACGCAGTTAAATACCGCTCCAACATCGGGCTTGGCGACCTAAGATTTGCCACATTAAGAGGACCACCTTGGCCGTGATACTCATCTTGGTGAACTTCGTTATTTTCTGCTTTCTTAAAGTAAGGCAGACACGAATCATAGTTCCAGCTAGCATTGCCTAAGCTCTCCCATGTGTCATAGTCATAACGATGTCCACGGGCGTACATCATGGCATTGATAGAGCTGGAACCACCGAGAGTCTTGCCCCTCGGTTGATAGCCCTTCCTACCATTTAAACCCGGCTGTTCGACTGTCTCGAAAGCCCAGTTATTGAGCTTGGTCGGCATCATAGCCACAACGCCAACCGGCGTATGAATAAATGGGCTCGTATCTTTACCGCCAGCTTCTAACAAGCAAACCGTCACATTAGGGTCTTCCGACAATCGAGAAGCCATCACACAACCAGCCGAACCGCCACCTACGATGATAAAGTCATAGTTATCCATTGATTGCCTCCGCAACTTCTAAAGGGTGTAGCTCTCGTTTTAAGACTTTTCCGGTTGCTGTCATGGGTAAGGCGCTACGAATAAACACCTTACGAGGATATTTGTAATCCGCGAGTTGCTCACGACACCAAGCCATCAAAGATTTGCTATCACACTGAGTATGCTCGTGAAGTACAACATGGGCGTGAATCTCTTCACCCAACTGATCATGGTGCTCGCCCACCACCGCCACCATCTCCACATCAGGGTGACACATCAACACTTCTTCGACTTCACGTGGATAAACGTTGTACCCACCACGAATAATCATGTCTTTAACACGGTCAACAATGAACAAATTGCCATGCTCATCGACGCGACCGATATCTCCCGTTAAGAACCAACCATCACGAATAGATTCAGCTGTCGCCTCTGGCCTTTGATAATAGCCTTTCATCACACTTGGGCTTTTAATGCAGACTTCGCCGAGTTCACCCATAGCGACAGAGTTGCCTTGTATATCAGTAATCTTGATGAGGTGGCCACATAAAGGCTGACCGACACTACCCGATAAACGATCGCCATCAATATGATTAAAGGTCGCAACCGGCGCCGTTTCCGAGAGCCCATAACCTTCTAAGACTGGTAATTCAAAACGAGATTCAAACTGTCGTATAACCTCAAGCGGCATAGAAGCACCGCCAGAAACACCTAACCTCAAGCTGTGTTTAACCTGTTCAGAGCGTTTGCTTGTGTTTTCTAAACTATCAGAAGACTCTTCTCCCGCCTTTAATAGCGCGATATACATAGTAGGAACACCCGCAAACACGCTGACTTTATGGCTAATGATCTGTTCAATAACCAATGACGGTTCAAAACGAGGAATCAACACCATGGTGGACCCTGTTAGCACACTCGCGTTCATCATCACCGTCTGACCGAAGCTATGGAATAAAGGCAGTGTAGCCATTGTGGTGTCGCTGTACTCCAATCTCATTAGATACTGTGACGACATCGCATTGGTTTGCATGTTGGTGTGGGAAAGCTCAGCCCCTTTTGGTTGACCCGTCGTGCCAGAGGTATAAAGGATCACAGCGGTATCATCGCCATGACAAGCCACAGACTCAAAAGGAGTAAAAGGTTGTGCCAACCAATCAGCGATTGATTCATGCTCCTCATTACTTTCTAAAGTAGTGTCTGTGTTTGTTGGGATAGGCATCTCGACAAAGTGTTCACAGTGGTTTGCCTGCTCAAAACCTTGTAAACCATAGCGACCAATTGGAAGCTCTTCACTGCCGTCAAAACATAAATAGGCCTTCGCGTTAGAGTCATTAAGGTGATAAGCGATCTCTCTGGCCTTGAATAGCACGTTCAAAGGCACGACTACACAACCCGCTTTTAGAATCCCGTAATAGGCTATCGGAAAGTAAGTCACGTTCGGGCATGACAACGCTACCTTATCTCCGTTCTGCAACCCAAGTCTTTTCAAGTTAGCAGCCACGTTTCCAGAAAGTTGTTCCAACTGAGAAAAGCTGACTTCATCCGTCCCCATTCTTAGCGCGACTTTATTTGGGAAAAGCGAAGCGCTGCGCTCCAAGTTAACAGCAAGATTGTGCATCCATGATCTCCTTATTCGACTTAGACCTATTAGTCACGGTCACCGTAGACGTTGTTGTGTTTTGTTTCGAATATGTGTTTAACCTATGTTCATTTGCTCTTTGCTTTCGTTTCTAATCTATTGTTATTTCGACCCTATGCACACGTGTCCGTGTATGGCTCATTAAATTACAACATTTAGATAACATTTCGAACAGGTTTCAAAAAGACAAAAACCGGTGATATTCGGACACAGCCTGCGCTAGCCCAATAAAACCTTGCACACATAAACCAAAATTTGGAACAAGCTTGCGAAAGTGAGAACAAGCAACAGGCATAAATGTTAAAAGTTCGGTTAAGATATCGATATTCAACAAGAGGCAGCTTATGGAATACACCGCAGTTTACGAACCCGACATGCAAGCATTCGGCATTCTGGATCTTCAGTTGTTGCATCGTTACCTGTCGCCTGTTCTCAGTATCGAAGAGTTGCTCGAAGGCAGTAACATCGATGCTCTCCAACTCAACACACCCGATACACACATCACTTTGGCGCAAAAGCTTGCTGTGTTCAGTAACGCGTTAGCGAATTCCAACGAAGACGGTTTGGGGCTTAAAGTCGGCCAACAAGCGAGGTTCAGCGACTTCGGCGTGCTCGGTTATGCGGTGTTTAGTAGCGAAACACTACTCGATGCCTTTTTAATCGGGTTCAAGTATCTGCAACTTGCTGGCCCTGTCCTCAGGAAAACCATGTCTGTAGAAGACAACATTGGTTACTTTCGCGCAGAGCAACTTATCGAACTCGATTCTTTACTGCCCTTTTGTTGTGAATACTGGTTCGCGGCGATACACAGTTTGTGCGAAGAGGTCTTGCAGCAGCCCTTTCCTTCTCAAGTGATCCGCTTCCCCTATCCAAAACCTGAATACGGCGATCTATACACAGAGATTTTCCGCTGCCCGGTTGAATTCAATAATGACCGGCTTGAATGGGAGTTCGACGCAACCACCTTGTATTCATCTCTTCCTACCGCCAACCCCATCACTTTACAGATGTGCTTAAAATCGTGTGATGACATGTTGGCAAAAGTCAGTGCACCCAGTAGCCTCAAAGAGAAAGTCTCTCAGATGCTGATTGAAAGGCCAGGATGTTACCCTTCTATAGAATCCATTTCTTCAGAACTGGGCATGTCTTCTCGAACTCTGCGTCGTCACCTGAAAGCAGCGGATACGAGCTATCAGAAGATACTGGACCATGTTCGCTTTCACCTTTCCCGGCACTACCTTTCTTCAACTCGAATGAGTATTGAAGAGATATCTGAACGAGTTGGCTTTTCTGATAGCGCTAACTTTCGTCATGCCTTTCGTAAGTGGAGTGGTAACTCGCCACGTCAATACCGTAAAGAAACGGTCTAACACTTAAAATCCCACTCAATCCAAATCATAAAAAGACAATCACGCTGCAATCTTTTTCTAAATTAAACCACCAATGAACAACGGCTTAACGACTTTTTGCCCGCATAAAATCTCGCCAAACCACCAAATATCGCAACCGTATTTTAGTTTAGTTGGTCGATAAATTTCTTTTATCTTAACGACCATTTTTATTTGTTTTACCCAATTCAGTTTCTCCCCCATAGTCGCGGAAAATTCATCGTTTCTTTTACTATCAGAGGCTCCTGCATTGGACAACATCCAACCAACAACTCGCATAACTGTTCCTGTTATTGCATTGTCTTTTTACGCGATCGCTTCAGGCTACTTAATGAGTTCATTACCATTAATGCTGTCTGAGTATGGCTTAGACAAAGATCTATCGAGTTGGTTGGCGAGTGCATTCTATGCTGGTCTACTGGCTGGTACATTATTGATTGAACGTGCCATTGCGCGTGTTGGCCACAAAGATGCGTTCGTCATCGCATTGAGTGTGTTCATCGCAACGATCCTTGTATTGCCATTGATCCCACACCAAGCAGTATGGCTACTAGCTCGCTTTGTGGCTGGTGTGGCGGTTGCAGGTATCTTCGTGATTGTAGAGTCTTGGCTAATGAGCGGTGACGAGTCACAACGCGCAAAACGTCTCGCTATCTACATGTGTTCACTGTACGGCGGTTCTGCAGTTGGTCAGCTTGGTATCGGTTACTTAGGTATTACTGGTGGCGTACCTTTCATCGCAATGTTCACCCTTCTGTTTGGTGCGATCATTGTGCTGATGTACGGACAAGCAACTCCACCACAGATCCACGATGCGCAATCTTTGTCTTTAAAGCAGATCAGCAAATTAAGCCACAGCGCGCTAATTGGCTGCATTGTTTCCGGATTAACGCTAGGTGCGATTTACGGCTTGATGCCAGTTGAACTTGCTCAACGTAACATTGCACACGAAGACATTGGTGGTTTGATGGCTTTGGTTATCATGGGTGGTATGGCTGTACAGCCGATGGTGACTTGGTTATCTCACCACGTAGGACAAGTGTTATTAATGGCTCTGTTCTGCCTGCTAGGGGTTGCAAGCATTGGTGTGCTGACTATCAATCACGATTTCTACGTACTAGGCATGAGCTTGTTCGTATTAGGCATGGCCACATTTGCGCTATACCCAATCGCGATTAACTTAGGTTGCCGTAACCTTGACCCAAGCTACTTGGTGTCAGTGACTCAAATCATGCTACTTTGCTACAGCATCGGTTCTGTTGCGGGACCAATCGTTGCAGACAGCTTTATGGATTCACAAGCAGGATTGTTCACTTACCTGTTCGCGTCTCTACTTGCTACAACGATCTACATGTTGATTGCTAGCCTAAAGCGCTCTCACCTACAGATTGCAGGCGAGTAAGCTTAAATAGACAGACACTAGATGCGTGTCATTAGGGCTCCGAGTTAAGATTTTATATCTAAACGAAGGGCCCTTTTCAACTCATGCCTATATGTAACCTTCTTCTCCCACACTTCTCATTTCATCGTGCAAGGCTAACCAAGAAGTCGATGGCTCTTTCGATATTGACTGGGTGACAAACCGAAATGCTTTTTGAAACGATGCGAAAAGTTATAAGGATCTTTGTAGCCTAAGCGATTAGCAATCATAGAAACTGACCAATCTTGATATTTCAGTAGACTGGTGGCTTTGTCCATGCGTAATTGAATCAATTTACTGCGTGGCGACAGGTTAAATAGCGTCTTGGTGACTCTATTGAGTTGCTCTTCACTGATAAACACTCTTTCAGCCATCCCTGCCACTGTCCATGGCTGATGCAGACTACTTTCAATTTCGTTATAGAGCGCTTGAACACGTGCAGTGGTGCTGGTCGACTTAGGCTCAAACCCCGTCAATGTTCGGATAATTTCACTCAAGAGTAACTTACGGTAACTGGCTCTACCGCCTATCTCAAAGTAAACCAAGTTCATTAATGACCAGATCTGCTCACACTCTCCAAAAGGCACAATCCCCTGTCCTAAACTTGCTATGTGCTGCCATTGCTTGGTGTCAGGCGTCAGCATCCACGCCATTTTCCAATAATTATATTGAGGATCGAGTTCAAAACGAAATGGGGTTTCAGCAGGAAGCACCACGAGTGTATAAGGTGTAATCGCTTGGACCGATGTTGCGGTTGTTAGAATGCCGCCACCTTCCATAGTGAAAATCAACGTATGAACATTAACGGATTCGCGCTCAACCCAGTAGCCATCATATAGCTTCGCCATGCCGCCCATATAGACACCAAAGCTTTTCATCTCTGGAATATCTTCAACGGTCAAAAAACGTTCTTTGCACTGTTCAGCGAGAAAAACATCATCATGCCAAGTTGATTTTGGTCTCATTGAATCAATGACGGATTCGCACAGGTTTTGTTGTTTTTTAAACATGTTGTTACTTCGCTCAAATCACTATAGTTCTGCCATAAATCGGAGAGCTTATGACAACTAACATCAACCCTAACTCATCTATGAGTAACAAGCCAGAGAGCATCTTACCTCGTATCGTTAAACTGGGTTTACCTGTTGCTTTACAAAGTGCGCTTGTCGCTATTCTTGCCCTTGCTGACGTATTAATGGTCAGTGATTATGGTATGGAAGCAGCTGCGGCTGTGGGAATTGCATCAAAATGGCACTTTGTTGCTATTATGATTATGGCAGGGTTGGCCTCAGCAAACGGAACATTAGTCGCTCAATACTGGGGAAAGAACGACCGAAAAAGCGCGCGAACGGTATCATCTATCGCGATGGTGTTTGGCTTAAAAGTTCTGCTGCCTGTTACTGCAATCATCACTCTTGGTTCTCAGTTTTTAATGATGTTGCAAACCAGCGATCAAACCGTGATTGAACTTGGCACGACTTACCTATGGTATGGCTTCCCTGTTCTACTGCTGACTCACATTGTCGTCGTGGTGGAAGCAAGCATGCGCTCATCAGGTGACACCGTAACCCCACTACTATTGGGCGCGGTGACCATTGCACTCAACATTGCGCTTAACTTCGTTCTAATCAAAGGTGCCTTTGGTATTCCCGCTATGGGCGTAGCAGGTGCGGCACTGGCGACGACACTCGCTCGCGCGATTCAAGTTGGCTTGATGTATAGCTACATGCGTATGCGTAAACACTGGTTGTTAACCACGCCTAGTTCACCACATCGTCCATCATTATGGTTGTCTTACCGTCGTATTGCTTTGCCACTAACGATGAATGCCGTGTTATGGGCAATGGGCACTATGGCGTACCAAATGATCTTCGGTCACATGGGTACAACAGAACTTGCCGTGTTCTCTATGCTCGCGCCGTTTGAGTCGTTGTGTTACTCGATTTTCTTTGGTATTTCGGTGGCGTGTTCAGTGTTGCTTGGTCATTCATTAGGCCGTGATGAGTTTGATGACGCAATGAGTATGGGGCTGACGTTCATTAAAGCCGTCGTTGGATTTGGCGCAGTTGTTGGATTGCTACTGTTTATGGGCAAAGAGCATGTTCTAACATGGCTGAACCTTTCTACAGATGCGCTCTACCCGCTCGCTTCACCTGCAATGACCATTATGTGTTTTGCTGTGGTGATTCGTATGCTGAACATGGTGATCATCAACGGTATTATTCGCGCTGGTGGCGATAATGCGTTCTGCCTGCGTATGGATTTCATCGCGATGTGGATGGTGGGTATTCCAGTATGTTTTTACGGCGCGTTTGTCGCTGGATGGGATTTCAAATACATCTATGGTTTGATGTTGGTGGAAGAAGTGGTGAAACTGGCAATTTGTTCTCATCGTTACCTAAGCCGACGCTGGATCAACAACCTCACAGTGACCTACGACGAGCCTCAAGCAGCATAAACTATTTGGCTACATTTAAGCTGAGATAGCAGCGTATCTACATCAAAAAGGTCTGAGAAATCAGACCTTTTTCGTTTCTTCAGCAACCACTTTAGACGCCAGTTACTTCTTATTCATTCGGATATGACGGTTCGAAACATTCGGCAACGGCTTCTCAGGCACCTTTCTTTTTTCATGTATCAAATGTCTGATCGCTAAAATCGGATGCTTGAGTAACATTCTTGGCCCAGCATAGCGCATCACTAAACGCATCTGCTCTTTCGGATCGGGCTTATAGCAATGGATCGGACACTTATTGCACGTCGGTTTGGCTTCACCATAAGGGCAACGGTCAAGTCGTGTTTCGGCATAACGTAACAGTTGATCACACTCTTCACATAACGCGCCATTCTGACGTACTGCACCGTGGTGATCTTTACAGTAGATGCGCACCATCGCAATAACGGTTTTGTACTCCGTTGCGAGTTCGCCTTGTAGAATGTTGTTATGTTGAAACATGATTAATTGCCCAGAGATAAACCGTACAGGTTGAGATTAACGCTTTCACTTAATACGTCTTCGATTCGCTCAAACACAAAACCTAACTTAGTCAGTAATGCGATACTTCGAATGTTATCAGAGGTAGTGATGGCAACTAAATGATCGATATCAGCATTCTGCTTAGCTTGTTCAATTATTGCTTGTGCCGCTTCGTGAGCAAAACCTTGCCCATACACCTCTGGAACAAAGCCATAGCCAATATCATGCGAGGATAAGGTATCTCTTTTAATTAACCCGCAAATACCAATTGGGGTGAATGAGTCCTTCATTTCGACCATCAATAGGCAAACACCCTTCTCTTCATGCATCTTAAGAATGTTGTTTTTGATGTATTCAACGGCCTTGTCAGTGTCGTTGATTTCCTTATCACCAATGTAACGCAGGAAATCTTCTGAGCTGTATAGTCGTTGAATAAACGCCGCATCTTGAGGTGTGATCATTCTTAATCTTAAACGTTCGGTCTCGACTGACTGCATAGTGATATTTTCCTTGCTGAATACCATGTAAATATTGAGTTCTAGAGCTAAAATGATTATCCTCCACCGCCTAAACTAAATACAAGGCTATGCAGCAATGAACCGTAAGAAAAAAATCAATCAAATTCTAAAAAAGAAGCAGAAACAGGCGAATTCTAAACTGCATAGTAGCAACAAGCCTCGCTACATCTCTAAAGCTGACCGTGCAAAAATGGAAGCTGAAGAACAAGCGAAAGCAGCTCAAGAGCAAGCTGAAGGTTCAGTAGAAGCAACGGTTGAAGCTGAAGAGACAAAAGCTGCAGAGTAAGTTTATACTCGCAGTCCTCTTGTCTGACACTCTTTTCAGAGCCAACAGACAAGAACAAAAAAGCAGCCTCAAATTGGGCTGCTTTTTTGATCCTACCATTTTTAATCGCGCTGGTTAGCCTTTGAATGGCTGCACTTCCCAACGGGCAAACGGTGCTTTTGCGTTGATTCCCGCTCTGCCCCAACGATCAACAGAATCCACTACCAAGATACGCTCATTCGGTACCAATGATTTAATCAAGTTGCTTGGCTTTTTCGCTGTAACTAACCATAGAGCATCATCTTCCGAAAACATCTCTTTAAGCTTGGCTTTGTCCTGCTCTGTCCATTCCAGTTCAGCTTTGAACATGCGTTCTTCAACAAACAGTTGGCTGCCAGAGGCGAAATCTTCCAAGCTTTCTGAAAGCAACAATACTGAATCTACGTCATTGTCGAGCAATACTGCTTGCTGCTTGTTGATCAGTTCACGAACATCCAACATCACACGTTGTAAGTTGCTATCAATCGTTTCAGCTTGCGCAGGCCACAACAACTTAAAGTCGTCAGCCACAATCGCCGCCATACGCGTTAGATTGGTCGGGTTTAACCATGCGTATTTAGACACATCACCATTCGACAATGTAAGCGCAGCAACGCCTTGTGCACGCGGTGTAATCGCTTGAGCGGCATCAACCTCAACTAAACGGATATTGCTTTGTCTTGCGTATACAAACGTAGGGTCGGCTTGCCAGATCGATGACAACGTTACCGCAACGGTCGCCTTTTCACCCGATTGAAGCACTTTACTCGCACCCTTGGTACCAAACCAATTCGGCAGACGGTCAATACCGTAGCGCTTAGGTGGTAGATATTCGGTCGTAATGTCCGTGCCTTTGGTTAGCTCTGTCGCCAATGCATAAGTCACAGGTGTACTGGTTAGGATGTCTTCTGCATTCACGTTCAGTGACATCACAGAACCAGCCATTAATACACTACCAAGTACACTCACTTGAGCCGTTGCTTTTACTGAGCTAGCGATACGATTCATTAAACAAGTCATGATTACGCCTTTCTTACAATTCGGTATAGCGTTGCCGCTAGGAAAAATGTCGCTGAAACGATGATGATCGAAGCGCCCGAAGGTACTGGTAGTTTGAATTCCATAGGTAAGACGGTTCCAACTAAACACGCGACTGTTGCCAGTAATGCCGACAGCAATACAAAGCTGCCCATGCGTTTAGTTAACAAGCGAGCTGTCGCACCTGGGATCAGCAATAATGCACCAACCAGAACAGCACCTACGATCTTCACCGCTGCAATCGTCACTAAGGTGATCATCATGACAAACAAGTAGTCGTAGAAACTGGTGTTATAACCACGAACCTTGGCAATATCAGGGCTGATACAGGTTAGAAGAATACGGTTGAATGTCGGTATCAAGAGCAAGATGATGATCGCGCAACTACCTGCGAGAATCGCTAAGTCTTGGTCTGTTACCGTAAGAATCGAGCCAAACAGTACGTTTTCAAGCATGTGGATATTGATCTTACGAGCAACATACATCAGTAACGCCGCACCCACAGCCAACGCTAGCGCAAGGAAAACACCCACTAAGGTATCGTATGGAACGTTGGTCCTGTTTCTTACAAAGTGAAGAAGCAGAGCGAAGATCATACAGAAGCTAAACAAACCAATAATTGGGTTTTCTGGTGGCTCGCCAAGCAAAACACCAATAGCGATACCGGTTAACGCTGCGTGGCCGACGGCTTCTGAGAAGAAAGCCAGACGCTTGGCAATCACCAAAGTACCCAGACCACCTAACAGAGGACCAAGTAGTAACGCTGCAACCAAAGCATTGACCATGAAGGCATACATGAAACTGTCTGATAACCAGCCCGCTTCCACGCCACTAATGGCTAGTTGTCGTAACCAATCCATTACGCAACCTCCTTCGATTTGGTCATCGCAGAGCCACTGCTGTAGTGCTGGAACAGGCTCTCGATTTTACTTGGGTGTAAGACTTGTTCGTGTGGGCCACTATCAACCAAGAATCGATTCACAACATGTACGTTCGCTTCGAGTCGACGCACTGCCGTGACATCGTGGTGTACCGCAAGGATCGTACGACCTTCACTAACACATTCACGAATTAACGATTCAAGATAACGAACGCCCTGCTCGTCCATACCCGTGGTTGGTTCATCCAACACCAGTAGACTTGGGTTATCTAATAGCGCTTGGGCAAACAGCACGCGTTGCTGCTCACCACCCGATAACTGTCCCATGCGGCGGTCGCTACGAGTAACCATACCAACGCGGTCTAACTGGGCAAGAGCAAGATCCAATTGCTTAGATTTACGGCGCCAAAACAATGGGATTCGCGTTTGATTAAGCAATACGAAGTCCATTACCGTCAAAGGTAAGCTCGATTCGAAAGTCGCTTTTTGGGGAACGTAACCAATACTGGGCTTTTCTGGCCAGTGGATATTGATTTGACCAGAGAAAGGCGTAAGTCCAAGTACAGATCGCAACAAAGAAGTTTTGCCTCCACCGTTTGGTCCTATAATCACATGACACTCACCCGCTTTAAGTTCTAGTGAGATATCATCAAGAATCACGTTGTTATCGTATTGCAGGCCGAGTTTATTAATTGAGATTGATGGACCTAGCATTATGCGTTCCCGCTTTTAACTTGGTTCGCCGCCGCAAATTTCATTGCTTCGATTAACGTTTCTAGGTTTTTCTTCATCTCAACTTCCACTTTATCGTCTTCATATTCGCCGTGCGTCATGTGAGAAAAACGGTAAAGCTGAACGCCTGTTTCAGCTTCAATGGTGTCAACAAAACGGTTTGGCATATTTAGCTCGTAGAACAGAACATCAATACCCGATGCGCGGATCTTTTCGATCGTCTCTTGCAGTTGACTAGCACTTGGCTCAACACCGTGTGCAGGTTCAATCACCGCCGCCACATCCACACCAAACTCTTGGAGGATGTAGCCATACGCATTGTGTGTTGTCGCTACTTTCATGCCAGATGTGTCTAGCTCACCTAATGACAACATCGCATCACGCTTCATAAAACGAAATTGCTTGGCGTATTTGCGCGCGTTCTTGCGATAGAACGCAGCATTGTCTGGGTCGAGCTTAGAAACTTCACTTGCGATGGTGTAAACCTTTTGAATCGTGGTCGATAGGCCAACAAAAGTATGCGGGTTCACGGCACCTTGACCAACAGACTGGCCTAATGCGGGAAGTAGAGGCACTTCTTTGTTTGCTTCGATCACCACTAAATCATCACGTTGCGCGGCTGAAATCACTTTAAGCGCGAAGTCGTCGTGACCAATACCGTTTACCACGATTGCATCCATTTGGCTCAATCGCTTCAAATCATTGGGTTGTGGTAAGTAATTATGTGGGTTAAAACCAGCATCAACCAATGGAAGGATGTTCACTTTGTCACCCACCACCGCTTTTACATAGCTGTAGTAAGGCTGAAGGGTTATACCAATCGTTAGCTTGTCGCTATCGATCTTATATTCTTTTGCCAATGCATTGGGGGTCATTAACACCGCCAATAACGACATCAATAGAGTCATAATTCGCATAGTAATTCTCTTATTATTAGTGAGCATTTTTATAAGCCGGATTGTTTAATGAGAAGAAGCATCATGCAGCTCAACCTCTGATTCATTGACGACCATTTTCCAGCCAGCAGATTCAAGTGTGTCCTCATCAAAATTAGTCGGTTGACTTGCTACGCCACCCAGGTAAATCCAGATTTCAGGAGAAACGCTGTTGGCGTTTAAAATAAAGGAGTCAGCAAAGCCATGTTCGCTTTGTGCAGCATATTCACTTGATGTAGCTTGTTCACTTGGTGTCGCGTATTCGCTTGGCGTAGAAAAGTAGTAACCACGCTCGTCCAATAACCAAGTATGAGAACCTTTGCGCTTCCAACTCTGATCTTCAACAAATGGCGCGACCCATTCATCTTTAAGTGACGAAACACTTGGCCATTCGCCGTCTGAGTCCATACGTAGGTCACGAATCTCTTCATGCGCTAAACGCAGCTCTGACAACATTGCCAAGTTTTCTTGTTCAACATCGGTCACCAGAATTTGATGATCAAGTACCGCTTTTACGTGGGTTTCTGCTTGATGAAATGGGATCGCGACCGTAGCAAAGCTCAGAATGAACACAATGATCAGCCCTACCCATTTGCCCTCTCTGCCGCCCGTATCAGCACGTACGCTTTGAATCATCATTTTTCACTGATCTCTACAACATCAACTTCAACTGGAAACTCATGACCTGAATCGAACACAAGGTAGAACTCAGTGTCAGGATGTGGGAATTCAACGATCGAGCGTTTATCTGTCATCTCTTTTGCAATCAAGTTGTCTTCGTAATCGTACATCTCAACTGCGTAATCAATCGCTTTGCTGCCATCCGAATAACCCGCTTCACAAGCAACAGTCTTACCTTCAAACCAGCAGCTCATCAGTGGAAAGTGTGCTTGCGCAGGTAATGCAGCGAAACCAAGTCCCAATGCTAAGCAAGGAGTCATTAAAGCGTTAAGTTTTGTTTTTATTGTCATGGTTCGTACCCTAGCCACAGTGCAAATTCTCAGAAGTAAACTGAGCGATAAAGGGCTCAAATGAGCCCTTAAGTTTTTTTGATTCTTAATCAGGGATCTAGCCCCGATATCACAGACTATTGAAGCAGCGCTTCGAACGTTAGGTGAACGTTCGCGCTTGCTTTGTCTGCCAGTGGGTTGTCAATCAACTCACCTTTGTAGTTCGCTTTCATTACGTAACGACCTGCTACGTCTGGAGTAAACGTGATTTCACCGTTCTCATCACTCACCACATCAATCTGCTCTTGGTGGTTGCGGTAAAGCGTACCTTCACGAGTAATCTCCGCTTTCACGTCTTTCTGGATTTCACCGTTGTAGAAGAACTGGAATGTCACAGGTTCGCCTTCAACGATATCTGAAGGGTGTGTCACAGGCTTCATTTCTAGAAGCTTGCCTTCAATTTTGAACACTGAATCCGTTGGCTTACCTACCGTGATGTAGCTTTCTGCACGAGTGAAGCCGATCTGCGTTACCACGTCACGTGATTTTTCAGGCAGAACTGAGTCACGCTCAGCTTTGTTTGCTTTAATCCACTTCACCGTGTCACGGCGACCCGCTTTGTATTGCGTGTAGTAAGACGGCTGGTTGTTGATCGCCACTTTGTGTGTACCTTCTTCTTCAAAATAGAAGTCGAAGATTGAACGACGCTTGCCACGAATAACGAAGTTAGGACGCTCGCTGCGGCCATCTGGCATGATGACATGAGCATTTTCGCTGCCAGCAGGCTTATCAAAAACAAACGTACCGTGAGACGCCGTCACATCGAACGTTAGCCAATCACCACCTTCTTTAGATACAGTGAAGTGCGATGGCAAAATCCAGCGTGGGTGAGCTTGTGCTGTTGTCGTAGCCGCTAGGCCGAACGCCATAACACCCGCTAGAGCAAGTGCCTTTATTTTTGTCTGTTTCATCATGTTCATTCCATTATTTATAATTTTTAGCCGTGTCGCTCGATCTGAGCCTACGATGACTACTGTCGATTCTGTTCTGATTCTTAAACCAATTGGGGTTCACTGCTGCGTTGTCTATTTAGCGACGTAATTCAGTGTAATTTCACCCGTCTCTTCTGTTGCCTTTAGCTCATAAGAAGCGTTTGAATCTGTGAGTGATACTTTTTGACGAAGATAGTTACGGCCGCCGTGTTCACGAACAACTTCGATATGAACCGTGTATTCGCCTTGCTCTAGATCTTGACCGTCATCGCTCTTACCATCCCAAACGAAACGGTACTTGCCAGCAGGGCGCGTTGCGGATGTCACGGCGTCAACGAGTTCGCGATCGTAACGGCCAACTTTTCTCCACCAGCTGCGCAGATCTTTCAGCCATTCATCTTTACCGACCCAAAGCTCAATGGTTTTCACTGACTTTCGTTCGCTGTTCTCTACCCACACCGCCACATAAGGACGCGCATACATAGAGGTATCAATCTTTGGAAGCTCGAAGCTCACATCAAGTTTTGCCGTATCAGGAATCGCTTGTGCCATACCTAGGCTTGGCAAAATAGATAAAGCAAGAAGCGCCTTGCTCCAGTTCATTTTTTTCATGTTTAACAACCTTTTAAATCCGTTTAACCTTAAGTTCGTTCTTCAATCCGATTTATCAATCGAACCAAGCGTTAAGGCACGGCGACAAAATAGATAACCAATGAGATTGCAGACCCAAACACCGTCCATTTAATGGAGGTATTGAGTGTTTTTTTCTTAGGTAACAGTAAGCACACGCCGGTAAGTACAAAGAAGACCATCAGGAGTGCTGTGATATCTATGAACCATTTCCACGCCTCACCGCTATTACGACCTTTGTGTAGGTCATTCAACAGTGCAATCACGCCGTAATTCGTGGTTTCGACTTCGACCATTTCAGAGGTCACGTCAACAAATACAGATGCGTTGTAACCTGGTCCTTTGAAGTCCATGGACACTTCACCGATCAGCAACTCACCGTCTTCAATTTCAGCGTAGATGTCTAAACCAGAAGGAACACCCGATAAATTGGCCTCTTCAAACAGGAATGTTTCGAAGGCACTTTCGTCGGCTTTTAATCGCCCGTCTTGGATTGTGAACAAACTCGTAGGAAGCTCTAAAGTAGAACGTTGGATATTGGGTTGGCTTGACTCAAATAACTCAGGTCTATTCAGGGTGATACCTGTCACTGAAAAGAAAAGAACAACGAACAGAAGTGCCATTGAAATATAAACATGAAGTCGACGAGCCCATGATTGAACCGCCCTACTTTTTAACGACATACAAACCAATACCTATAAATTTTATGGCGTCAATTTAGTTGATAATCATTCGTATTGGCATTCAATTTACATTGTTTACGTTTGCCGAGCAGCGTAAGGAAATTTACATAACATTACATGGGAAGTAATCGAACTGTATGCATATTCTTGCTAACTTGTACTAAAGGGAATGGATAGCTTGTATTTGAGGTCATCGATAGTACGGTCAAACCTCAAAAAATCTCAATATCAACATGCTTGATTGAGGTTGGCTTAAGGTAGCAGTTGTGGCTTTAAAGATAGAAAGTTGGGACTATTTAAGCTTCGTGACTATTAACCTTTAGGGCTATTTGATCTTTGGAACATTTTGAAGATCATACACAAACGGTGGACTCTTCGGTTGATGCGGTTTGTTAAATACAGACTAATAACCGATTTAACGATAGCTAATAAGGCTTAAAGGGATTTTGAAATGCGTATTATTGTTTTGGCTTTTATTGCGCTAGCAACGGCGTGTACCAGTCAAGTAGCCAGCACGGAAGAACATATTCAACAATACATCGGTTCAGACATAACCGATGTACAAGAACGTTATCTCACCGAACGCTCACGCCCTATCAGTTTTTGGGCGTCTCGCAACTATGCTTGGATTGAGACGAAGAAGCCGTTAGACAATGGTTATACAGTACACGCATTCAAAAATCCTTATCGTGACTGCACCATTAATTGGGTTGCTGATACCAGCGGCGTGATTCAAAGTGCTACGTCCAGCGGCACGATGTGCGAGCCTTAACTGCCGCATTGGAACGATAAAGTTCAAAAAGCTTTAACCGCCAAAATTAAAAAGGGTGTCATTTGAACCATCAAATGACACCCTTTTCTCTATATTACTTTCTCTTGTCTTCTGTTGTGCTATTCGCAGTTAGACGTTGCCGTTATCACTCACTGTTCTTAGCTGAGTCAGATATTTAATCCAACCTTTTGCCTCAGAAGAAGGCTCAATGTTGTTCGCACGTTTCGCTTGAGCAAGAGCATTATCAAGATTCTTTAGCTTGTACCATGAACGTACTTTCGCTAAAGCAACATCAGCTTGCTTGTTCTTGTCTTTCACTTTATCCAAAACAACTAGAGCACGATCGTAGTAACCTTGCTGAACCAGTAATTGAGCCACATTCCAATGATATTGCGTGTCCTTTTTAGACGCTAACGTCCATACTTCAATAGCACTGTCCCACTCTTTCGCTAACTGCCAGTAGGTTGCTTGCTCAGCCAGGAGTTGAACATCGCTGTTCGCATCATCTAACTTAGCGATCTCTTGTGCTGCACGCTCTGGAATACCACGTTTAGCATAAAGCTGAGCCAGTAATCGGCGGTCTGAGTTTTTCAGCTCTACCCCTTGAAGATCAGCCAACGCTAGTGTGTTCAATGCATCGCGGTTACGCTCTAGTCTTAACTGAATACCCACAAGTTGACGCCACCAGTTGTCTTTTTCTGGCTGAAGTTCAATCAGGCTTTCCAGTGTTGGAATAGATTGCTTCCATTGCTTTAACTGTAGTTGTGCACCCAATTTTAGCGAAAGAGGCGACAGTTCTGATTTCGCATTGAACTTGTCGCGATTACCAATAGCAACCAGTACTTTTGACCAGTTTTCGATTTGGTATTCCGCTTGTGCAATTCGCATCCAAAGCACGTCTTTCTTTTCTGCCTCTGGCGCTGTTTTTACTAACTCGTAGTAATGTGGAAGCGCGTTTTTGAACTGTTGATCGTTTAATAACAGATCCGCAAGCATACGCTTCGTTATCCAAGCTTGTTCATCCACCAGCAAATTGGTATCGACGGCGTATGTAAGCTGCTTAATCGCCTTATCGGTTTTGCCATCTTGCCAGTAAAAAACACCTAGCATACGAGCCACGTACGCTTTGTCGTAGCCCTTAGAAAGCTCTAAACCTGCTAGTACGTCAATGGCCTGTTTAACCTGTTCATCTTGAGCAAGCTTATGCGCCTTTTGAACACGAATAGCAGTATATTGGGTTAGCTCTTGTGCCTGTGTTGTAAGGGGCATTAACAACAAGCCCACTAATATCCATATATGTTTCATCATTTTGCCAACTTAAACTCTAGTTTCACGGTTTGACCAACCTGAGCTATCGCTTTTCCATCGACGACTTTCGGTTGATATTTCCATTTTTTAAGTGCTCTCATCGCTTCACGTTCAAACATACGACGTGGGTTTGCGTCAGTGACTTGAATGTCAATTGGACGTCCCGTTTCATCGATAGTAAAAGACATAATCACATGGCCTTCAGCTCCACGCTTAAGCGCTTTCGCTGGATAACGAGGCTCTACTCGATACAAAGGCATTGCTTGTTGGTTTGACCCAAAATCAGAAAATGTCGGTGCGTTAATCGCTAGGCCATCAATCGATGTATTCAAATCCAAAGAAGGTAGTGAAGACATCGAATTCAGAGGCGTAACTTCAGCTTGTGACTGAGACGTTTGCGCTTCCGGTGGCGGCTCTGGCATTTCTGGTTTTTCAGGGACTGCGCGTTGTCTTCTTTGAACTTCTTGTTCTTGTTCCACCATTACCATGTTGAAACTTAACGTCTCGCTATCGTCTGGTGAACGTTGGTGGCCATTATCGACCATCCAAGCCATGAAAGAAAACAGCGCTAATCCCAACGCGCCCGCTAGCGGTAAAGCAAGAAATAGGCGAATCATTTATGAAGATCCTCCAAGATCATCGCTTATCAGCAGCAAGCGCAATGTTTTTAACACCTGCACCTTTCGCGGCATCCATCACTTTAACAACAGTACCGTTGTAAGCGTGTTCATCCGCTTGAATAACCAAAGAAGCATCAGGTTGTTCTAGCAACAAGTGCTCTAACGTCGCTTGGACACGTTCAACATCTACGACACGCTTGTCGATGAAAATGTCGTTTGCAGAAGTAATCGCAACAAAGATGCCTGCATCCTTTTGGCTTACTACGTTAGAAGCTTGTGGGCGATTGACTTCCACCCCTGACTCACGAACAAATGAACTGGTCACAATAAAGAAAATAAGCATGATAAAGACAATATCAAGCATCGAAGTAAGGTCTATTTGAGCCTCTTCGTTTTTAGAATGACGTCGACCGAGTCTCATCGTTGACTCCTTAAAGATTTTTCTAATTTCAATTCTAAGCGGTTACATACTTTCGCTAAGCGAGCGTGAACGAACATGCCCGCTAACGCTGCAACCATGCCTGCCATGGTTGGCAGTGTTGCTAACGAGATACCTGAAGCCATCAATTTAGGGTCACTGCTGCCTTGTGTCGCCATAACATCAAAAACAGAGATCATACCGGTTACAGTGCCTAGCAAGCCCAACATCGGGCAAATAGCGACTAACAGCTTAATAAAATTCAAGTTTTGGTTAAGCAAGATACTCGCTTGCCCTAACCAACCTTCACGAATGGCTTTGGCATGCCAAGAAGAGTGATCTTCTCTTTCATGCCATTTCGCTATCCAAGCTTGGCGTTGCTTAGGAAAGTAGAACGCAAGATAAAGCACACGTTCTACCACAAGCACCCAATACACTAGGACGACAGCCGCTAGCCACCACAGGACGAAACCGCCCTGCTCCATAAAGCTTGATAAAGACAGCAGCCAGTCACTCGTTAACCAACTCGCTGGTAATAGAGAACCCGACAAAATATCCATTACGCAGCAGTCCCAACTGGTGAAACAACAGCGTTTGATTCAACGGTCTTTTCAGCCTGCTCAGCAACAAGACCAATACCTTGCTTCTCAAGAATATTGCGAATGTTTTCTGCTTGAGTGCTAAGAATGTTGTGTGCCAGTAGAAGAGGCATTGCCGCAACCAGACCAAGTACCGTAGTTACAAGCGCCATCGAGATACCACCCGCCATAACTTTAGGGTCGCCATTACCAAACTGAGTGATCACTTGGAATGTTTCGATCATGCCGGTTACTGTACCTAAAAGGCCCAACATTGGTGCTAGTGCCGCCAATAGCTTAAGCATCGATAGACCTTTCTCTAGGTGAGTCTGCTCATCAACTACCGCTTCTAAAAGTCGCAACTCTAACGCTTCAACCGTTTGGTTTTGTTCCTTGTTGTACATCGCAAGAACACGACCTAGTGGGTTATCACCCGCTTGCTCAGGGTTCTTAAGTTGCGCGCGAATTTTCTGGCGTGCGATAGCAAGAGAGACACCACGAACTAATGCGATGATTAGACCAATAGCTAGTAGGCCAAGAATCACTTTACCAACCACACCACCCGCTTGTAGACGGTCAGTTAAACTTGGCGTAAGTGCTAATTGCTCTAGCATAAACCCGCGAGAAGGATCGACAACCACGTTAGATACTTCACCATTCGCTAACGAAGAAAGTGACGCTAACGTTGGACCATTTTGTGGTTGCTTAAGGTAAGCGATCGCATCTTCACGCTGAGTGTTCCAGCTAACATAGCCTTGCTCTGTCACAAGACCAATCGAACCTAGTCGGTAAGCGTCAACCTTGTTTGTATTGCCTTCACCATTAATGAATGCAATTTGAGATTTGCTAAGCTCAGAGCTCGCTTGGATCTGTTCAACCATGCTCATCCACAAACCGGTCAGCTGTGGCATTGAAGGCAGTGATTTAGCATCAATGATTTGATCAACAGTTGCAGTGTGTTCAGCACGATCAACACTATTCACGGTTGAGCTAAGCTCTGCGCCGAGTTCTTTTGCGTTTTGACGAACGACACCGAACAGCTCGCCTAAGCTACCGGTTTCTAAACGCAGCTTCTCTTCTAAGCGAGCAAGCTTGTTTTCGTTATCACTGAACGTTTGAGTCAGAACATCTGTCGCACCTTGGATAGACGTACGCTTCGCTTCAAGCTGAGCTTTGATCGCTTTCAGTTCTTGTTCTGTCTTTTTGAAATCAGCTTCACGCACTACGTTGTGAGAAGCTTGAGTACGGTTTTCTGATTTTGCTTTGTTAACGAGCTGAGCCGTTGAGTCTGAAGCTGAGAAAGCAGAAAATGAAAGTGATGTAATGCAAAGCAATGCTGCTAATGATTTTAAGTTCATTACTTAACCTCCGCAACAATTAAAGAAACAGGTAAAGTAATCAAGCTTGGGGCAGCTTGTTGGCCAGCAATATCGTACGCTTTATCTAGCTCAGACTTCATAGAAGAATCAAGTTCTTGCCATTGAGCTTCTGTTTGATTCCAAGCCCAGTATTGGCTGCCATTTAGGTTACGAGCAACTAAAGAGATACGACCTAAGTGCAGAACATCTGCCTCGATTGTTTTATCACTCGCCAATGCGACACGACCTTGGTAAACACCCAACTTAATGCCGTAGTCCATCTCGATTTGGTATGCCTCTAGGATACGGCGGTATTTCTCAGCTTCACTTACGTCAGCACGAGTCATCATTGCTTGTAGCTTTTCTACTCTTTCTAGACGCTGTTCTTTCTTAATCGGCACGTCTTTCTCTACCAACTGTTCAAGACCATCGATCATTTGATACATCAATGGCACAACACCTTGGCGTGTATATTTGATTTCTTCGATCTGCTCTTCAATGCTTTGAGCTTCTTGGTTTTGGCTCTCAACTAATGCAGCAAGGTGATCGTGATAGATTTCTAGGTTTTTAACTTCTTCTTGCAGACGCTCAATCTCAGCTTGCAGCATTAAAGTCGCTTGTGAGCTTTTATCAATAACCTTTTGGCTCGAAGCCGACGCGTTATTGGTCTTGTTTTGAATTGATTGAGCTTGATCCAAGCTGTTTGCCATAGAAGACGTTGCAACCAAACTGATGGCAAGCGCTAGGCTAGTTTTTAAAAGATTCATAATTGTAGTCATTTACTATAGAAGAAGGTCAAATACATTTTATTGATAAATACTATTATTGATAAGCACTCTCATTATCATTAAAAGTCACTCGCATTACTAGGGATATTTTACGAAATAGCAGAATCACGAAAGGAGAAAGCCGAAACTTTCCCCTTAGTATTTAGGCTAACAATAGTACCCTACTAACAAATTAGTATTTTACCTGTAAAGTCGCCATGTAGTTACGGCCTTCGCCGATTACTACGTCTTCAGCAAATTGGTGGTTTGAAGATGTTGAACCGCCACCCGCTAGGTATTCTTTATCAAATACGTTCTCGACTGTTAGACGCGCTACGAAATCAAGAGAATCGTCGTACTTAAGCGTGTATGCAGCACCCATATCTACACGTGCGTAGCCGTCTTTCTTGAATGTGTTCGCGCTATCGCCGTAACGAGAACCTTCGTAGATAAGACCCAGGTTCACATCAACTTCGTTTGTTGCTGCATAGGTAGACCAAACGCTTGCTGCAAACTCAGGTACGTCTACTGGACGGTTACCTTCATATGTTTCATGGTTCGTGATTTCAGCATCTAAGTACATTGCAGAACCAGACATTGAGAAGCGCTCTGAAATAAAGCCTTGTGCGGCTAGCTCAGCACCACGGTGAACTTGTTCGCCACCTTGTGTCTTCGTCCAATCGCCTGATGAAGTGTCTTCTACATCCATTGAAATGTTTTCTTGGGTAATATCGAATACCGCACCAGAAACGAATAGACGTTCGTCCATCAGTTCCCACTTAGTACCGACTTCATAAGACACGCCCGTTGCTGCGTCAAGAAGTTCGCCATCGTTGGTGTAGTTGCGGCTTCCGCTAGACACAACACCTTGTGGTTCGAAACTTTCAGAGTAAGAAGCGTAGATACTACCGTTTGATGCTGGGTGGTAAATCAGGCCAAGCTTAGGCGCTACATTTTCTTCTGCTACGCCATCACTTACTTTACGGTCGAAACGAGCACCCGCAAGAACTTGCCATTCATCATTAATAGTAATCAAATCTTGGATGTAGAAGCCCCAAGTATCGTAAGTACTCATCTTACCTAGCGATGTTGGACCCACTGACGGCGCTGGTACTGTTGCATCTGGTGCGTATTCAGCGCTGCTGAAGCGATCCATACCACGGTAATAGCTGTAGCCTAACCAGTTAGCACCGAATAATAGTTGGTGCTCTGTGCCCGCAAGATCAGCGGTTGTTGTTAGATCAACGTAAGCCGTTCTGAAACGCCATTTATCATGACGGTAGTTACCGCCTTGAGTCACGGTGCCCGTACCATCAGGATTCATATTTGAAAAGCTTGGGTAGCTTTCCATATCAATACGTTCGAAATCTTGGTAGTTGAAACCTGTTTTTAATGACCATGTATCAGTCAGGTTAGCAGCAATATCAAAACCAACGTTCTCAACATCATTCTCGATCTGTGACCACTGCGCATCCCAGATGTGCTTGTCGCTACCTACTCGGTTGCCGTCTAGCGTGTATAAAGCGCCAGAATCTACGCTACCTTCGTCGTTAGTTTTGTCGTAATGAACAGAAACTGTCACGTCTTCAGTTACATCGTAATCAACGAATACACCACCAACAAAACGTTCTGTTTGTGGTTCAGTTCCGTCACCATAAGTTCTCCAAGAGCCGTAGCTTTCTTTAGATAGAATCGCGCGACCACGTAGAGTTTCAGCGTCGTTCAAAGCGCCACTTACGTCTACCGTTGTACGAGAATGGTCATTAGAACCAATATCTTGGCTAACACTTACTTGCGTATCGTAAGTTGGCTTTTTGCTTACCATGTTGATCAAACCACCTGGTGCAGAAATACCGTAAAGAAGACCAGAAGGTCCTTTTAGTACTTCAACACGCTCTAGCAGTTCGATTGGTTGACGGTAGTGAGACCAATGTTGCTGGCCATTTTTAAGGAAGCCCGAAGAGCTTTCTACCGAGAAACCACGTAGAGAGAAACGTTCACGGTTACGGCTTGTACCGCCAGCACTTACACTCGCGTCATTCTTAAGCACGTCACCAAGCGTTGTTGCACGCTGTTCATCGATGATTTGCTCATCGATTACTAAAACTTGTCCCGGAGTCTCTAATTGAGTCGCCTCCATGCGCATTGCTGTTGTGTTCGTGTCGGCTTTATAACCGTAGTCACGACCTTCAACAACCATATGCTCGTCTGTTTTTACTGTTTCTGCCAATACTGCTGGTGAAGCTAATACTGCGCCGATCACTAAAGCCAATGGGCTCTTTGAAAACATGTCCTTTACTCCGCTTTTATTCTTTTAGACGAACACTTTGTTATTTATTCGATGTGTTCGCTGAACCGTTGCCGGTACCACTGAATTATTTCGGGAGTGAATATAAGTGATAACTATTACCATTTGCATTAAATTTACATTCTTTGCATTCGTAAAGTTTTGTAAAGGCCTGTCGGTGAGTCATATTTGAGGAGTTCAACAAAACCATTCAATACAAATAGTTAAGGCTCATGGACGTAAATCGACTGGTTATCTTCACCGAATTTTTTGAAACAACGGTATTTGTTCAGTCAATTGAAGACGTGAAGATTGATAAGAAAATCATCTCTTCTTATTTACTACCTTTGAAACGACAAATTTATGTATAAAACCCTCGATAGATGTAAATTAATAGTGAATTATTTTGTTTTTATTTGTTTAATTTACACAATTATCAGTGATTTTGATCACATCTATAATTCCAAACTCATTTTTTGTTTTTCGAATTGATTATCCGACTGCTAATCTCCTGCTCACTTTGAAAAGGTATCAAAGTTATAAATAATAAGGAGTGTTCTAAATGAATACCAAGAAACCTATGTCTCTGACTGGTCGAGTAATCCTCGGTATGGTCGTAGGTATATTAACGGGATTCGCCATTCAATCCCTTTTTGCAGACAACGGATTTGTTAACAACTACATCGTTAACGGACTCTTTGAAGTGGGCGGACAAATCTTTGTCGCCAGTTTAAAAATGCTTGTTGTGCCTCTAGTCTTCGTTTCACTAGTGTGCGGTACAAGTTCTCTTAAAGACTTATCAACTCTTGGCCGTATGGGTGGCAAAACGCTTGCACTTTATATCGGTACTACTGCCGTTGCCATCACTCTAGCATTAACTATCGGTAACCTGTTCCAACCTGGAGCTGGTGCGGATCTTACTGCTGCGAGCTCTTTCAAATCAGCGGATGCCCCTTCTCTGGGCCAAGTAATCATCGACATGTTCCCAACCAACCCTATTCAGGCGATGGCTGAGGGCAAAACGTTACAAGTTATCGTATTTGCAGTGTTGTTTGGTATCGCAATCAGTGCAGCGGGCAAACCCGGTGAACGTATCGCTGCAGTTTTCTCTGATCTAAACGAAGTGATCATGAAGCTAGTTGCGCTACTAATGAACCTTGCTCCTTACGGCGTATTCTTCTTGATGGCGAAACTGTTCTCTGGCCTTGGCTTAGGTGCAATTTGGAACCTAGCAGAATACTTCTTAGTGCTTGCTGGTACCCTGCTGTTGCATGGCTTGGTGACTTACAGTGCGATGCTTAAAGGATTCACAGGTCTTAGTCCGATTACGTTCCTACGTAAGATGGAAGATGCAATCATGTTTGCATTCTCAACAGCATCTTCGAACGCAACAATTCCAGTAACTATGGAAACGGCTAAGAACCGTATGGGCGTAGACAACAAAGTCGCTTCTTTCACAGTACCACTAGGTGCAACTGTGAACATGGACGGCACTGCAATCATGCAAGGTGTTGCGACGGCGTTTATCGCGCAAGCGTACAACATCGACCTTTCAATGGGTGATTACCTAATGGTTATCCTAACGGCGACACTGGCGTCTGTTGGTACTGCAGGTGTCCCTGGTGTTGGTCTTGTTATGCTAGCGATGGTATTGAACCAAGTTGGCCTGCCGCTTGAAGGTATTGCTCTAATCATGGGTGTTGACCGCCTTCTTGATATGATTCGTACCGCTGTAAACATCACAGGTGATAGTGCCGTATCTATCATCGTTGCTAAGTCTGAAGGCGATCTAGACGAGTCTCGCTTCAACGACCCAGCAGCAGGTGAGAAAGAAGAAGAAGTTAAGCTAGCTCGCCAACAGGCATAGTCTCGCTTCTTGTCTTCAAGCTCAGGCGTAATTAATGGCTACGCCTAGCCCATACCAAAGCGCATAAAGAAAAACGCCACTGCAGATGCAGTGGCGTTTTTATTGGGTATCGCTTAAGTCAGTACTACTGAGTTGGGACAGTTATCAATTTAAGGTAATTATCAATAGGGAAAGCTAATCACCGATTGGGAACATCAAGTTCACTCTCAGCCCCCCACCTTCTCTATTCTCAGCAGTTACATGTCCATTCATCACACCCATCGCTTCTTTAACAATCGCAAGGCCCAGACCGTAGCCACCAGACCGTTTGTCTCTTGCTGATTCAATACGAGTAAACGGGTCGAATATACCTGCAATCTTGTTATCAGGAATACCGTCACCGTCATCTTCTACAGATATTACACTGTAACGTCTATCCATTACCTGTTCGTATGTCGTCACGACCACATGAGCGTTCTCACCCGCGTATTTAATGGCATTCCCGACCAAGTTACCAATGACTCGAAGCAGTAGCCTCTCATCAACGTTCACCATTGATATCGGCGTCTCTAGGGAACCAATCAAAGTTTGATTCGGTTTTAAATCGTTTTGCATCTGCGCGATCAACATTGAACAATAGTGCTCAAGGTGCATTAAACTTAACTTGGAGTCATAGCGAGAGGTTTCTAAGCGGCTAAATTCAAGTATCTCACCCACCAGCTTATTCATCTCTTCTGTTTCATTTTCCATTCGTTCTAGCAAACCAATGCTTTTATCATCAACCTTGCTGCGCAGCAGGTGTAGTGCGAGGTTTTGCCTTGCTAATGGTGTTCTTAACTCGTGTGAGACATCACGAATCAAACAACGTTGCTTTTCAGCCAGAGATTTAATCTCAAAGGTCATATAATCAAAATCGTGTGCAAGCTCGTTGAATTCACGCGTGGTGGAGTTCAACTCCGACACCACACTGACCGTGAAGTCACCTTGAGCCAGTCTGCGGCTCGCTTCTCTCAATCTATCCAACGGTTGCTGAAGGCTTTTGGCCATGATAATCGAGAACAGAGACAATACGACCAATGCAATCAATGCTTTAAGCATATAGGAATATGGCGCAAAAGATTTTGCGGGATGAAACTGGTGCGGTAGTTGGATAACCAGTGTTTTACCGTTATCCAGTGGTAGGCCGAAGATCGGCTTACTCACACGATCACTAAGTTGGTGATCTAACGTTCTTAAGTATTTGAGCTTAAATTCAAAATGTGGGTGCATGTGACGATGTGTGATCGGACGATTGTCTTTATCAATGACGAACAGATAATACTGCTGAGCATTACCCCAGTCCGCGAGTTCATCCATGTCCCCTTCTTCGATCAACACATTCGCTTGGTAAGCAAGGTCGAGCATTTCCGCTTTTACCGATTCTGGCACTTTAAGCAGCGCTTTCATCAAGGCTCTTTCTGCGACACCTTGCAGAATCAAAATACTCACCAAAATGACGGTCAGGTAACTGAACAGTTGGAAAGTGAGTCCGTCTTTACGCTTAGCAATAAAATCAGGGCAACGCAGCAGTTTTTTACTCATGCTCCGACCGACTCTAGGTAACTGTAACCTTTACCACGAACGGTTTTTATATGTTGTTTAGACAAACCTGCCTGAACGAGCTTTCTACGTATATTGCTGATATGCATATCTAAATTACGATCGAAGGGACACAATTCTTTCTTGAGTACATGGATTTGCAGATCAGATTTTGAGACGACAATACCGTCATTTTTGACCAAATAATCAAGCAAGTCTTTTTCAGTGCCAGTTAATGGCAAACGAGAGAGTTGTTCACACAAGCCGTGATTAGAGGAAGCTAAAGATTGTCTTTGGCGTTCAAAACCCACTCGGCGCAAGATCACCTTAATACGGGTTAAGAGTTCAGGAACATTGAAAGGTTTAGCGATGTACTGGTCGGCGCCTGCTTGGTAGCCATCGAGCATTGAGGCATCGTCGTTAAGCGCGGTTAGCATAAGAATGGGAGTAGCAAAACGCTGACAAATACGTCTTGCTACTTGAATGCCGCTTAGGTTCGGAAGCATTACATCGAGTAGAACCAAATCGACAGGGTGAGATTGAATAAACTCAAGCGCGGATTCACCGCAATGAACAGTATCAACGTGATACCCCTCATTTTCTAACACTTCACCCAGTAATTCACACAACTGAATATCATCATCAACAACTAAAACGCGAGACATTACACATACCGATAAATAAGAACTGTTTGCATTCTAATTATCGTTATTATTGATTTCAATTATAAAGTGCCCGATTTCCTCTATAGAAGAAAATCTTTTTCAATCGGTACAAATTTTGATGCAGAATCGATAAGATTTTGAGCAGTTAACCCGGGAACACCATACACTTCAACAGGCTTGCCAAAGCGCTCTTTGATTCGCTCTACAAGGATTTCGAAATCACCGTCTCCTGATACCAAAACAATCGTATCAACCGTCTCAGCAAGTTCTATCGCGTCTAACGCAATACCCACATCCCAATCGCCTTTTGCACTGCCATCTCGACGCTGAATAAACGGCTTTAACTTCACATTAAAGCCCACACCACGAAGGATATGATGAAATTGACGCTGCTTTGGATCTTGGCTTGAGATTGCGTAAGCATTAGCTGCAATAACGTTACGCCCTTCCGTGGCAACATACCAAAACTGGTTATAGTCGAAGTTAGAACGGTATTTGTCGCGCGTCGTGTAGTAAACGTTCTGAACGTCGACCAAAATTGCTATGTTTTCCATAAATTCATACCTTTAGATTTTCCGTATACCCTATTCTATTCAATTGTAAAATGCGAGTCGCTTTACTCAATAAAAATGAACCTGCCAGCTATCGTTAACGTAAATCTAATATCTTTAGCGTAAAGCTAAGTGTCTTTACGTAATCCTAACTATGCTTATTGTAAGTGGATTTGTTTTGAGCGTTTCTTAGGTGGTTCTGATCTTCACCTTCTTCTTTACGTAGCGTTCAAATCGTACTCAGGCTTAGAGTTTTTAAAGGGAGGTTGGCAATGCTGCACCGACAAACACACAATTCGATCGTAAGCATCGACACAACCAAAGCGATGCAAACTTTAAATCAACCATCAAACTCTGGTAGCTGGTTTAGTTTGCTTAAACTACTGACCATCAGCACGGTAATAATCATGAGCTTAACCATCAATTCAGTACTCGCCTACCCTGCTTATTCTCACTCAAAGCCTTTGCCACACCGCAGTGTGATTTATTTCGCTCCAAAGGAAGATTCAATCGTTAAAGAGTTTCTGAATGAAGTGTTGCTCAATAACTGTCAATTGGACGAACGAGATGTCGTCATTATGGTTATTGCTGAGAGTGGTTACACAGTCCCAACTTGGTTAGAAGAAGAGTTTAACTTAGAAGCAGTCACCAGTATTTACGAGATCCCGAAAGGATCACATACCGCTGTTTTGATTGGTAAAGACGGGAAAGAGAAGCACCGATGGAGTGGCAAAACAGATTGGAAACAGATCACCAATATCATTGACGAAATGCCGATGCGCCAACAAGAAATGCAGCGACAAGGCAGCCGCTGCAGTATTTGATTCTTGATGGACTCAGTAGTGGCTTAGAGATCCAATTAGAAGGTCAAACGATCAAGCTTGTTTGTTAAACCAAGCAAGTTTTTCATGGAGCTGAGCCACGCTGCCTACAACAATCAGCGCTGGGCTCTTTGCGACGCTCGCAAGGTCAGCTAAATCACGTAACCCACCTCTAAACACCTTTTGTTCTTGGCGTGTACCGTTTTCGATGATCGCAACTGGCATGTCAGCTCGCATACCATTATCGAGTAGATTCTTCTGAATGTTCGGACTCTCTTTCAAGCCCATGTAAAACACGATGGTATGGTTGTGCTGAGCAAGAGATTGCCAGTCAATATCTTCGCCATCTTTCTTCAAGTGACCTGTAATAAACTGCACGCTTTGTGCATGATCACGGTGCGTCAACGGAATGCCCGCATAAGCCGTTGCTCCGGCAGCAGCTGTGATGCCCGGAATCACTTCAAATCTCACGTCATTCTCAGCTAGCGTTTCACACTCTTCACCACCACGGCCAAAGATAAACGAGTCACCACCTTTTAGGCGTACTACGTGCTTGTTCTCTTGCGCTTTGGTCACTAATAGTTGGTTGATCTGATCTTGCGGTACACAGTGATGATCAAGCTTTTTGCCCACATACAGCATTTCTGCTTCTGGATTAGCCATCGCCAAAATATCTTTTGATACCAAGCGGTCATAAACCAACACGTCTGCTTGTTGAATCACTCGTGCGGCTTTTAGCGTAAGTAAGTCTGGGTCGCCCGGACCTGCACCTACCAATGAAACAAATCCTTTGTTTACTTCTTTAACATTCGATGACGATACTTCTGACATGCTGCGCTCCGAAGGTTTGCTTGTTTTATCTCAAGCTTAAATCTATGTGATAAGTCACTGTATTCATGATGACTTATCCAAATCCTTAACCCTTAGACTATCAGGTGTTGATATAAATATTCAGTCTAAATACTAACGAAGATAGAAGTAATTATAACAAAACAGTCTATTGCGAGTAATTTGCGCAATGATATAAGGGCTTTCGAACTAAAAAAGCCCCAAACATGTTGTTGGGGCTCTTAATCTCATACTAAATTACGTTTCACCCTACTGAGGATTACTTAGCACCTAGAGAAGGCGCAGTTTTAGCGTGAGTTAGGTATAGAGGAACACACGTCATTAATAGACCACCAACGATGTTACCTAGGATTGTTGGGATAAGGTTGAAGTTCAACCATGTCGCAATACCGAAGTCAGCGCCAAGAATCATACCCAGTGGGAATAGGAACATGTTTACTACTGTGTGCTCAAATACGAGTGCGAAGAAGATGAAGATTGGGAACCACATCATTGCTACACGGCCAGATACTGTGCGTGCAGTCATGTTGCCAATCACACCTAGACATACCATAAGGTTACAGAAGATACCGCGTACGAAACACGTGATCCATCCGTCCATACCCATGTTTTCAAAACCTAGGCTACGACCTGTAGAAACAGCAATGAACTTTTGAGCAACAGCGTTTGGTTCTAAAGAGAAGTTACCCGTTAGTGATACTGCAACAAGGAAAGCAACAATCAAAGAACCGATAAGGTTACCAAGACCAACAATACCCCAACAACGTAGGATACGACCCCAAGTAATACCTGGGCGGTTGTCGAATTTCGCTAAAGGTGCAAGGCCGAATACGCCAGTTACTAGGTCATAACCCATTACACTTAGAATGACGAAGCCAACTGGGAACACAAGTGCGCCAACAAGGCCAATACCGGTTTGAACCATTGCTGTAATAGCAACAACAACCGCTAGAGAAAGGATGATACCAGCCATAGTGCTTCGAATCAGAAGATCGCGAGTACTTGTTTTCGTTTTCGCTTCACCCACATCAATCATCGTTTGAACGAATTCAGCTGGTTTGTAATCAGGAGACATAAGGTTGTCCTTAAAAAGTTTAAATTAAAAGTTAAAATTGGATAGGAAAAGGCTCTAGTTGCCGAGTTAAGGCAATATCGAGAACTAGAACCCTTGAACTATCAAATCTTACTCATCCGAAGATTAAGCAGAGATTTCTACAGCGCCTTTGGCAACACGAGCTTTGTACGCTTTCACGTTGAAGTTCTCGTCTTCCATGCACACACCTGTTGCTAGGTTAAAGCGTTGCTTCTTAAGTGGGCTTGCTACCCAAAGCTCTTCTTTGTGCTCAACAATCAAGCCACGTGATAACACGTTAGACTGGAAGTAAGGGTCTGTGTTGCTAATCGCGAATACTTCTTCAGCTTTCGTTGGGCGGAATACAGCTACTTGCTCACCACCAACCAACGCACAAACACCTGTACCTGGGATAATGTCTTCGATCTTACAAACTTTGGTAAATGCCATGATGTCGTCTCCCAATTAAACAGATTCTACGTGAATGATGTCGCCCTGATGCTTTGAAGTAATGGCTTCAGGGTGTTTCTCAGTGAATGTCGCAGGACGGTGTTGTTCACGACCATCTTCAACAAACACAACGTTATCATCGCGGTCATCAGCATTGATGAAGTGTGCAAAGCGCTTAAGTTGAGCTTCGTCGTTGATTGTATCTGTCCATTCACAAGCGAAGTTATCAACTAGGCCAGCAATGTCAGTTTCAAGTTGGTCATTGATACCAAGCTTGTTGTCTACAATCACTTCACGTAGGTAATCAACACCACCTTCTAGGTTGTCCATCCATACCGAAGTACGTTGTAGCGGAGCAGCCGTGCGGATGTAGAACATCATGAAACGATCGATGTATTTGATCAGCGTTTCTTGGTCTAGGTCGCTTGCCAGTAAGTCTGCGTGGCGAGGCTTCATACCACCGTTACCACATACATACATGTTCCAGCCTGCGTCAGTTGCGATGATACCTAAGTCTTTACCTTGAGCTTCAGCACACTCACGAGTACATCCAGACACACCAAACTTCATCTTATGAGGAGTACGAATGCCTTTGTAACGGTTCTCGATCATCACGCCTAGGCCAACTGAATCTTGAACGCCGTAGCGACACCAAGTAGAACCTACACATGTCTTAGCCATACGAAGTGCTTTTGCGTAAGCTTGACCCGTTTCGTAACCTGCAGCGATTAACTTCTTCCAGATAGCTGGTAAGTCATCTTTCTGAGCACCGAACAGGCCGATACGTTGTGCACCAGTGATCTTGGTGTACAGGTTGTATTCTGCAGCAACATCAGCAAGTACGCTTAGTGCTTGAGGTGTTACTTCACCACCCGCCATACGAGGGATTACAGAGTAAGTACCGTCTTTTTGCATGTTACCTAGGAAGTTGTCGTTGGTATCGTGCAGCTTCACTAATTCAGGCTTAAGGATGTGTTCACCCCAGCAAGAAGCAAGGATAGAACCTGCTAGAGGCTTACATACTTCACAGCCGTAGCCTTTACCGTATTTCTCTAATAGCTCATCGAACGTTTTGATTTCTTCGATGCGAATTAGGTGGAAAAGCTCTTGGCGAGAGTATGCAAAGTGCTCACACACGTCGTTCTTCACTTCAACACCAGCTTTAGCAAGTTCAGCGTTTAGTACTGAAGTCACTAGTGGAATACAACCACCACAACCAGTACCTGCGCCTGTTACTGCTTTGATATCACCGATTGTGTGGTGACCTTCAGCAACCGCTTGAGCGATCTTGCCTTTAGTCACATCGAAACAAGAACAGATAACAGCAGACTCAGGAAGAGAATCCGCGCCAAGTGTTGGCTTTTCAGCACCAGCATGAGCAGGAAGAATCAATGCATCTGGGTGTTCTGGTAGGTCGATTTCGTTCAGCATAAGCTGTAGAAGATCACCGTAGTCAGACGTGTCACCAACCATTACTGCACCAAGCAGCTTCTTGTTGTCTTCAGAAACGATTAGACGCTTGTAAACTTCTTGTTCTTCGTTTTGGTAAACGTAGCTCTTACAGCCAGGAGTACGACCGTTCGCATCGCCGATAGAGCCTACTTTCACGCCCAAAAGCTTAAGCTTCGCAGACATGTCAGCACCTTCAAATGTGCTTTCGTTACCAACAACGTGGTCAACCGCTACCGTTGCCATTTTGTAACCAGGAGCCACTAGGCCGTAGAACGTTTGGTTCCAAGACGCACACTCACCGATTGCGTAGATGTCTTTGTCTGTCGTTTGACAGTGATCATTAATCTCGATACCGCCACGTGGTGCAATACCCAGCCCCATTTGACGAGCAAGTTTGTCTTGTGGGCGAATACCAGCAGAGAATACGATGAAATCAGTTTCTAGCTCTGTACCGTCTGCAAAGCGCATTACGTTACGAGCTTCAGTGCCTTCAGGAGCAATCTCAAGCGTGTTCTTACTTGTATGTACGTTAACGCCCATACGTTCGATTTTTTGACGAAGTTGGTTACCACCCGCTTGGTCAAGCTGCTCAGCCATTAGCTTTGGAGCAAACTCAACAACGTGCGTGGTTACACCAAGAGCTTTTAGTGCGCCTGCAGCTTCAAGACCAAGCAAACCACCACCAACAACCACACCAGATTTAGAATTCTTAGCGGTTGCTTCGATAGCTTTCAAGTCTTCGATTGTGCGGTAAACGAAACAGTCTTTACCTTCGTTACCTTTGATTGGCGGAACGAATGGGTATGAACCTGTAGCAAGGATTAGCTTGTCGTATTGAATTTCACGACCAGTACTTGAGTAAACTGTTTTCTTTTCACGGTTAACGTTAATAGCACGCTCACCGATCAGCATGTTGATGCCGTGTTTCTCGTAGAAGCCTTCTTTAACTAAAGAAAGTTCGTCCGCAGTATGGTGTGAAAAGTAAGAAGAAAGGTGTACACGATCATAGGCTACGCGAGGCTCTTCACAGAAGACTGTGATGTCCATGTTAGCAACGTCTGTCTTCTCGACTAAATCTTCGATATAGCGATGGCCGACCATCCCGTTACCGATTACGACTAGCTTCATCTTGCTCATAAGAATTCCTGAAGGTTATATATTTCTTAACTGAGCGAATAATGAATTATGAAAGAAAATGAAAATATGATGTAAATCAATTACGAAATCGAACTACCCTAAAGGGGTAGGACAAAAGAGGTAGATCTGCTGATTTATCATACGAAGCAAACGAATAACCGTAGGTTTAATAAGGTTTAGCGGGGTTTTATATACACTTTCGTGCAGTAGATAAGATGTTGTAAAGTTTTACAATAGGTTAGCAGTAACACAAGTAAATGACAATCATTTTCATTTGTGTTCATAATAAGTGTAATAACTCATGAAAGCGTTACAGGATCATGAGCAACTATGTATAAATATGAAGAATTTAATGACGCAAAAGACAGTCGCCCTTTTCCATTCCCCACTCATTCCACTCACAAACGGCGCAATTGGTTAACAGATGCTGTTGGTTGTTTAGCAAATGATAGGTTTACATAAGGAAAAGACCGGCACAAAAGTGATCTGATATAGCTTGTTCCTAGTGGTGCTACTGATTAGAGAGCATACGTGGAAGTTTGAACATAGCATGAGGGTTTAGAATTTCAGATAGTAAAAAGGCCAGCATTTCTGCTGGCCTTTCAACTTTGAATAGTGGAGGCGCCTCCCGGAGTC
>NZ_JBFRVF010000066.1:0-2421 GCF_041475025.1 Vibrio sp. 10N.222.49.C12
TGCATATTTCGGAGCATTCCGATCAGTCATTTCGGGATTATCCGATCACCCATTTCGGTTTAAACCGATCACTGATTCCGCGATTATCCGATCACTTTTAGCCTAACTCCGAAATCGGTGATCGGAATAGCGAAAACCGCGATCGGAATGCCCGAAATCCTTCCTTTTTCTCTTTTAAATCAATAGCTCGCTATTCTTTACTTCTTAAACAAGAACGTAAGGAAGCGACAATGGCCAAAAAGAGAACTCCAATGAACAAAATCAAAGAGGTATTACGCCTTAAGTACGACTGCGGTCTCTCCAATCGTGGTATCGCTTCTTGCCTGAAACTCGGCCCGTCCACCATATCGGAACTCCTTACTCGCTTTAAACAAAGCCAACTTGGCTGGCCTCTACCCGAAAGTTGCAGCGATGCTGATCTCACGCAAGCGCTGTATCACGGCAAGAAAGCCAGTCGCGATAAAGTCATGCCAGACTTCACTCAATACGCAGTCGAACTCAGACGTAAAGGCATGACAAAGATGTTGTTGTGGCAGGAATACCATGAGCAATATCAAGAACAAGCTTACGCTTACACTCAGTTCTGCGAGCACTTCACTCGTTGGTTCAAAACTCAAAAGCGCAGCATGCGCCAGCTCCATGTGGCAGGTGACAAGCTGTTTATCGATTACTGTGGGCCTCGGCTTCAAGTGGTCAACCCTGATACAGGTGAAGTGCGCGAAGCAGAAGTGTTCGTGGCGACCTTAGGTGCGTCCAATTACACCTATGTTGAAGCCTTCCCGAGTCAAGGTAAGTCTTACTGGTTAGAGGCGCATGCCAATGCGTTCGAGCACTTCGGTGGTGTACCACAGCTCTTGGTTCCCGATAATCTACGTAGCGCGGTCACCAAAGCCAATCGTTATGAGCCGAGACTTAACGACAGTTATCAAAAACTGGCGAATCACTATCAAACCGCAGTGATGCCAGCTCGCCCTTACAAACCGAAAGACAAAGCCAAGGCAGAGAATGCCGTGCTCCTAGTGGAACGCTGGATCATGATGCGACTACGACATCAAACCTTCCATACCTTCAAAGAGCTGAACCTTGCCATCCGTGAGCTTATGAATGACTTAAACGAACGTGAGATGAAACAGTATGGTGCGAGCCGCAAAGCGCTGTTCGACAAACTCGATAAGCCAGCGTTAAAGCCGCTACCTAAGCAGCGATACCTCTATACCGAAACCAAGCGAGCCAAGGTTGGGCCTGATTATCACATCGAATATCGCCGCCACTACTACTCGGTGCCACATCAACTTGTTGGTCACCATGTCGAACTGGAAGCCTCCAACCGTCTGGTGCAGATCTACCATCAAGGTAACTTGGTAGCCCAGCATCCACGCAGCCAAAGAGAGCGCGGAAACAGCACCCAACCAGAGCACATGCCGAGTAATCATCAACATCAGAAGTGGTCGCCTGGACGCCTGCTCAACTGGGGAGCCAATATCGGCCCAGCCACACGAGAAGTCATCAATAAGATGCTCTACTCCAAGCCTCATCCAGAGCAGTCGTATCGCTCCTGCCTTGGGCTGCTCAATCTGAGTAAAGCGCATGGCGAGTCGCGCTTAGAGCAAGCCTGTAAAGATGCGCTGATGCTGACAAAACCGAACTACACCTTCATCAACAATCTGCTGAAGAACAATCGTGAAGGACAACTGAGCAAAGACAACACGAGCACGCCGAACCTTGTTCATAGCAATGTCCGTGGCCCGAACTGTTATCACTAGGAGAAATACAAATGAACGCACTGAACGACCAACTCAAAACCCTCCGCTTGAGCCATGCAGTGAAAGCGTTAGAGCAGCAACAAGAACAACTGAGCACCTACGCAGAGCTGGACTTCGAGGAAAGGCTAAGCCTACTTCTGGAAAGTGAAATCTTGAATCGCAATCAGACAAAAATCCAACGCTTAAAACGGCAAGCCAAACTGAGAGTGGATGCTCAGCCGAGCCAACTCATCTACAAGGAGGGACGAAATCTCAATCGTAAACAGATGAGCGAACTTCTAACGGGCAGTTATCTACATAAGCACCAGAATATCTTGATCACAGGCCCAACAGGTGCTGGCAAAACGTATCTTGGCTGCGCACTGGCAACCAGTGCCTGCGACCAACAACACACGGTCAGATACTACCGATTAACTCGCCTGCTTGATGACCTGACCGCAGGTCGTCTGGACGGTAGCTATCAAAAGCAACTTCAATCGTTGGCTAAGAAAGCTCTACTAATCCTCGACGACTGGGGGATGGAAAAGCTAACCCAAGAGCATGCAGGTCACTTATTAGAAGTGCTTGAAGATCGTTACCAAAACAGCAGCACGATCGTCATCAGTCAGTTACCTGTAAAGGAGTGGTACAACATGATCGGTAACGCCACTGTCGCAGA
>NZ_JBFRVF010000067.1:0-1508 GCF_041475025.1 Vibrio sp. 10N.222.49.C12
CTACCCTGCCAGATAGGGCTATAAGAAAATAGAACAAAGCCACTATTTATCTAAATATGAAGTGATGGTTCCGAATTGGCATGGCGTAAAAGGTATAAGAAAACCATTCTCCAAATGGGTATCAGGTGGTGGGTTAGATTGGTATCAAGCTTATAACAAAACCAAACATGACCGCCATGGCAATTTTCATCAAGCGACGCTTGATACTCTTATTGATGCTGCATGCGGTTTATGCGCGTTGATATCAGCTCAGTTCTGGACATACAGTTTCACTTCATCGGACTATCTCATTACTATTTCTGGCAACGAAATTGACGGGTTTGAATCAGCCATAGGTGAATTCTTCAGAGTAAAGTTTCCTCAATTAATTCCAACTGAAGAAATGTATAGCTTTAATGCGGATGACATTGATAAGGGCAGAGATATTTTTCAAAAGTTTCAGTACATTTAAAGCTGTATAACCAACAATGCAAGCAGACCCAAAACGCATGGGATTTTTACTATCTTTGTATTAGTAATTTAAGAAGTATACGGCTGCTTCGGCATTGCGTTACTCATCCCTGAACAGGGCGCTAGACTCATCGTGGTGAAATTCATATGGCATCCCCATTTCAGGGTAAATCGAGACCTATTTCCTTGCCTGAGAAATGAGCAAAAGTAGTATGTGTTGTAGAACTCTACTTCTAGTCAATTTGTCAGGTAATACGTGCATATACTTCTGATCATACCTACAGTTTTTTTAGCTAAATTTATTGGTTTGCAAATGGGATTCACCTATAACCTGTTTTCAGACCCGTTCAGTCTTAAACTTGCTCTGATTGACCTTTGTCTATTTGTCTTTGTAGGTGCGGTTCTTAGTTTTATTTACGAAAAGATCAAACATGCACTCAAGAACGTCAGGAAAAATTAGCCTGACATAGCACTTAAAACGGATGCTCAACGCTGTTATTTTCGGCTTACTTCAATTTCAGTGTTTATGTCGCAATGATTTAAGATCTGGCCGTAACGTCACTCACACCTATACATAGTGTTGCTTTCTACGAAGGAATGAACATGAAACAAGGAATTTTAAAGAATCTGAAGCTGGCATTAGGTGTTGGCTTTGGTGTCGCCATTCATCAGTACTTTTTTATGACGGATGGTGCGTTTGATTTCTATCGGCCAATGGTGGCGTTTGCTTTTACGTTTGTCGTTAGCAGTATTGGAACACTTCTAAAAGAAAGAATCAGGCGTAACAAGCAGACTAATGGGGCATCATGACTAAAATCTATTTCGTATGTGGCTTTATCGGTTCGGGTAAGACGACTTACTCGAAAGCGCTTGCAAAAAAGCATGGCTGCGTATTTCGGTGATTGCGATCGCTCGTTTCGGTTTATTCCGATCACTTGATCCTGCCGTTTTTCTCTCTTCCTATTTTTACTCTAAGTGATCGGATTGCGCCAGTTTTCTCATCGACTCACCTCCTAGTTCTATTCGATGACTATTGTGTACCAGCCGATCCATTAGAG
>NZ_JBFRVF010000068.1:0-6595 GCF_041475025.1 Vibrio sp. 10N.222.49.C12
TTTACTTTAATTGGTATAAAGACACCGAGCCCCTGCACTTCATGCTATTCCGGCACATATCAGAAAGCCTAGTCTGACGACTAGGCTTTCGTCGTTTCCTGCGTATGTGTTTTGGGTTTTAGTAGTAGATCCTTATCGCTAGCCATGAAGTACTTCTCTATATATCGGGAGGTGCTGCTTGGGAATATAGGTGGTCACTTCTAACTCTTAAGCTAAATAGAGCAGAGCACTAATCTGATTGTTTTACTATGTGAAATTCTCTATCGCGTACGTACTTCGCCCTAAGGAGTGAGACTTTATTGCTTGAATACGTAAAGGGTAATTGTCGATTATGTTCGTATTGGTACTCGTTTAGCTGCTATCTAAACCATACCTGATACACGTATCTGGAACCCTGAGACTGACTAAGGAAAAGGTAGGATGCTTAACACTTCAAGCTATCACACTCACTATGCATAAATAGAGATGTTGATTCGAAAGACCATCAAACAAACCTAAATAGCTATCTCGTAGATACAAAAACGCCTAGCGTTTGCTAGGCGTTGATAAATAGTGTCTCTAATACATCGACTACAGTATTTGCTTAAGCACCCTATCGGCTTTCACACGAGTGATCTTACGAATCAACTTCTGAACTTCCATCGGGTAGCTCTCTACCTTGTCTAACTGCTTATAAGTACAGATAAGCTGAGTGTGTTGAAGGATGTTATCCACTTCAGCCTGAAACTTGTCTGTTAGGTGATGGTAGTTATCTTGGATAAAGATACCGTTCTCTAGATCCAACTTCCATGCGCGTGGATTTAGATTATTACCTGTTAGTAGCATGTAGCGCTTATCTACCCAAATGCCCTTTAGGTGGAAGCTATTGGAATCGTGTTGCCAAAGTCGAATTGATAGATTACGGCTAGCAATATGAGCTTCATTCGCTTTAGCGAAACGGCGTAAGTTCAGTTCGTAAAGGTATGGCAAACCACCAATCGTTTTAAACTCTTCTTCTGGTGAGATAAAGAAATCATTCGCTGTCTTATCACCAACAACAATGCTGACCTTTACGCCACGCTTAAGTGCTTTCTTCACTTCTTTAGCTAGGCTAGGTGGGAAGTTGAAGTAAGGTGTGCAGATGAAGATTTCATCTTTAGCTTGAGCGACGAGTTGGTTGATTCCCTGATTCAGACGGTTACGTCTTTTACCGATACCAACCAATGGTGTTACAGCCACTTGCTCTGCTGAAACCTCTTGCCCTTCGAATTGATACTGAGACCTTGCCAATGATGCTCGAAACTGACGAATCGCTGGTTTCAGTTCTTTGGTCGCAGGCTTGTTCTTATCAGCCAGGTCATAAACAGCGCTGTCCGCAACCATCTGTTCGTGTACGTAGGCAAACATTGAGTCAGCAAGAGCTGTATTGTTTAAAACATGGTAACGATCAAAGCGATAGCGGTCATGGTAATTCAGATAGATATTGTTAAGGCTTGCACCGCTGTATATCACGCTATCATCGACGATAAAGCCTTTTAAGTGCAATACGCCAAAGACTTCTTTGCCGCGAACGGGAATGCCATAGACAGGCACAGAATGTTGATATTTCTCTGCGAACTCTTTATACATGGCTGCATTGCCTTCAGAAGACTCTGCGCCAATCAATCCACGCTGCGCCCGGTGCCAATCGACACAAACGCTCACGTCTAATTCTGGATTCTTTTGCTTTGCTTCATATAAGGCAGTTAGGATCTCACGGCCAGCCTCATCATCTTCAAGATACAAAGCGACTAAACTAATACGAGTCGTTGCGCGAGATATTTCATCAAGTAGGCGAGTTCGAAACTCTTGCGCTGATAGTAGTACTTCAAACTTGTCAGGATTCTGCGCTATGGTTGGCAACTGTATGAATGGATTCCTACTGGCAATCATATTGACTGTTTTACCTTAAAAATATGCAAAATTGCGAACTTTTAATTTTACCAAAGGGATAGCACCAAATACTAGATAATCGAGGCATTCTCTAACAATTTTGCTGATAATGCATAGGAATGAGATCTTTTCCGCTATTCGAATAGCGCTCGTATAAAACTCTTAAACCATTTGGTAGATCTTTAGGGTCTACTTGTACGAATTTGTGTCGCGCGTAAAAATTGGTGAGATGAGCGTACGCAAAGCAGTAATCATCTTCCGTAAGCGTATGTTGCGCACAATAATCCATAAGCTGGGAGCCTAATTGCTGACCACGATGTTGTTTTGATATCGCCATACCGGTAAGTAAGCGATTATTTTCTATTGTACGAAAACGCACGACACCGCACAGTTCGTTATTCAGCAATAACGAATAGATCAGTTCACTCTTATTCGCTTTTCCCGTTGGGTAATGTTCTTTATAGAAACGTTTAACTAGGGGAACCTTTACTGGGTCTAATTGAGTAATGATGACATTGTTCATTCAGTCACTGCGCCATTGGTTTATCTGCTGTAGAATGACCGCAGTGTAAGTTAATTGAATATCGCCATGCAATTCCATCTCAATGCTAGTTTAAAAAATGTTCATACTTTTTCCATCGATCAGACGTGTGATGCGTTGGTTGAAGTCACCACTACCGAAGAACTTATTTCGCTTTACAAAGACCCTAAATGGTCAGCTTTGCCTAAGTTAATACTGGGTAAGGGCAGTAATATGCTTTTTACTGAGCACTTCGCTGGCCTGGTCATCGTGAATAAATTAGCCGGGATTGAGCTGGCCGAGACGGACAGTCATCACCTACTGCATGTGAGTGGTGGCGAGGATTGGCCAAGCTTGGTTGAGTGGAGTGTGGATAAAGGGCTGGGTGGTCTAGAAAACCTAGCAATGATACCCGGCTGTTCCGGCTCTGCTCCGATTCAGAATATTGGTGCGTATGGTGTTGAGCTACAAGACGTATGCGAGTATGTCGATATCCTGTGTCTGGATACTTATACAGTTAAGCGATTAAGCAAAGAAGAGTGTCTCTTTGGTTACCGAGATTCTATTTTCAAACACGCTCTCTACGATAAAGCGATTGTTGTTGCGATTGGTTTAACGTTGCCGAAAGAGTGGGAGCCATGCAATCACTATGGCCCGTTAAAAAGCCTAGCAGCCGATACGCTCTCCCCTCGCACTATATTTGATGAAGTGTGTGCTATCCGTTCAAGTAAGCTGCCAGACCCTAGAGTACAAGGGAATGCGGGTAGCTTCTTCAAAAACCCTGTGATCACCAAAGATCATTTTGATCGCTTGTTAGCTCTATATCCAAATATGGTTGGTTATGAGAGTAATGACATGATCAAAGTTGCTGCTGGCTGGCTGATTGATCAATGCCAGTTCAAGGGTGTGACAGAAGGTGGCGCTCAGGTTCACCCCAACCAAGCATTGGTTATTATCAATTATGATGAGGCTTCTGCTGTGGATATCCTTAAGCTTGCAGAGCGAGTGCGCCAGTCCGTTTTGAATAAATTCGATATTCGATTGGAACATGAAGTGCGCTTTATGGGACGAGACTGCGAGACAAACTTGGATAAGGCTTTGGAGTCATTGGCATGAGAGAGCACAGTACCAAGCTTGCACTATTGAGATGTCTTGCTGACGGTGAGTTTCATTCAGGTGAAGACCTAGGTGAAATGATTGGCGTATCACGAGCGGCTATCAGTAAGCACATTAAAGGTATTCAAGAGTGGGGTTTAGATATCTACCGAGTACAAGGCAAGGGTTACAAACTAGCCAGTCGTTTGGATATGCTTGACCAAGACAAATTGTCTGCAGTTAGTCGCGATGCTTCTCTTGAACTCATTCCCATCATAGGTTCTACAAACCAACACCTATTAGAGCGCACTAACACCCTCGAATCGGGTTCTGTCTGTATTGCTGAATATCAAGCTGCGGGTCGTGGACGCCGTGGACGAGAGTGGGTATCACCATTTGGTGCAAACCTCTATCTTTCAATGTATTGGAGACTCGACGCGGGGATGGCTGCCGCAATGGGCTTAAGCCTTGTGGTTGGTGTAGCTGTTGTTGAAGCTTTGGAAGAGATGGGCGTAGAAGGTGTAAAGCTTAAATGGCCGAACGACCTTTACCACAATGACAAGAAGCTTGCAGGTATCTTGGTCGAGCTGTCAGGACAGTCTGGTGGCGCTGCGCATATTGTGATTGGTTTAGGGCTAAACCTATCCATGGATCCAACAACATCAGGTATTGGCCAGCCATGGACTTCCCTTAAAGAAGTGTGTGATGGGAAGGTGCCAGACCGTAACCAGTTAGCGCAGGCTCTGATCAATGCTTGGGATAAGTCACTTGTCGACTACGAGTTGAAAGGAATGTCCAATTTTTTAGAGCGTTGGAACCGCTTGGATAATTTCTTAGGTCGCAATGTTAGATTGATCATTGGACCTAGAGAAATTGAAGGTGTTGTTCAAGGCATCGATGAACAAGGTGCTGTATTGCTCAAAACTGAGAATGGTGTCGAGAGCTATATTGGTGGCGAGATATCGCTAAGAAAAGGCGACTAAGGCGTTACTATTTTCTTAGTAACACTTCTTCAACCATATGATCTGCGCCTTTACGTAGAATCAGGTGAGCCCTTTCTCTAGTCGGAAGGATATTTTGTTCAAGGTTCAAGCCATTAATTGAACTCCAGATACCTTCTGCTTTGTCCAATGCGGCTTGGTTCGATAATTTAGTGTAATGACTAAAGTAAGAGCCAGGCTTAGTAAACGCGCCATCGCGGAATTTCATAAAGCGATTGACGTACCATTCTTTGATTTGTTGGCTATCAGCGTCAACATAGAGTGAGAAATCAAGGAAGTCTGAAATAAACACGCGATGTGGCTCGTGTGGATAATTCATTCCGGTTTGTAAAACATTAAGCCCTTCAATAATAAGCACATCTGGTAGGTCGACGCACTTAACGTCATCAGTAATATTGTACGTAAGATGCGAGTAAACAGGGGCTGTGACATTTCTCTTGCAAGCTTTTACATCCGAAACAAAGTTCACTAAACGCTTGATATCGTAAGATTCAGGAAAGCCCTTTTTGCTCATCAACCCTTTCTCTTCTAACACCTCGTTTGGATATAAAAAGCCATCGGTTGTCACTAGTTCAACTTTTGGGTGGTTTTCCCAGCGAGAGAGTAGGGCTTTAAGCAGACGCGCAGTGGTACTTTTGCCAACAGCTACGCTACCCGCAATACCGATGATAAAAGGTGGCGCTTTCTCTTTCTTATCTAGAAATTGGTGGAGTACCGAGTTTCTATTCTGTCTGGCTGCCACATAGAGGTTCAATAGACGAGATAGCGGTAGATAGATCTCTACTGCCTCTTCCATTGTGAGCTTTTCATTGATGCCTTGAAGCTCTTTTAAGTCGCTCTCAGAAAGTGTCATCGGAACTAAATTCCTTAGCTCAGACCAACGTTCGCGGTCAAATGACATAAATGGGCTCATACAAAACTCTATAGTGGATAACAAAACAAGTGCATGGAAAATACATCAAGCGATAGATAAATAAAATATCTTCCTGTACTAGATGCGGGTTAAAGACGTAAACCTTGAGCTAAATAGCCGTATGTAGGAGTTTGGTCAGAGAATTTTGCACTTTTTTTCAATTTACTATTGCAAGGTGGAAAATCATTCAATAAAATGCGCCCCACTTGTGCCGACTTAGCTCAGTAGGTAGAGCAACTGACTTGTAATCAGTAGGTCACCAGTTCGATTCCGGTAGTCGGCACCACTTTCTCCCTTCCTATAAGGCAAGCGAGAGAAAGCTCAAAATTTGGAGAGGTTCCCGAGTGGCCAAAGGGAGCAGACTGTAAATCTGTTGGCACTGCCTTCGATGGTTCGAATCCGTCCCTCTCCACCATATTCTAAAGGTTAAATAGCTCAAACAGAGTTACGTGTTGCGTGCATCGTATAATGGCTATTACCTCAGCCTTCCAAGCTGATGATGCGGGTTCGATTCCCGCTGCACGCTCCAACTCATTTTGTGTGCTGATATAGCTCAGTCGGTAGAGCGCACCCTTGGTAAGGGTGAGGTCCCCAGTTCGACTCTGGGTATTAGCACCAGTCTAAAGCTTCTTCTCCTTTAATAAAGAAAACCATTTTTTTGGTTGCGTGGTCTTATTTTAAGCCACCTAATCCGTACCTAGAGGGACACCCCATGTCTAAAGAAAAATTTGAACGTACGAAACCGCACGTAAACGTTGGTACTATCGGCCACGTTGACCACGGTAAAACAACTCTAACTGCTGCTATCTGTACTACACTTGCAAAAGTGTACGGTGGTGTTGCTAAAGATTTCGCATCTATCGATAACGCTCCAGAAGAGCGTGAGCGCGGTATCACAATCGCAACTTCTCACGTTGAGTACGACACTCCAGCACGTCACTACGCACACGTAGACTGTCCAGGACACGCGGATTATGTTAAAAACATGATCACTGGTGCAGCACAAATGGACGGCGGTATCCTAGTTGTTGCTGCGACTGACGGCCCTATGCCTCAAACTCGTGAGCACATCCTACTTGGTCGTCAAGTTGGTATCCCTTACATCATCGTATTCATGAACAAATGTGACATGGTAGATGACGAAGAGCTACTTGA
>NZ_JBFRVF010000069.1:0-58487 GCF_041475025.1 Vibrio sp. 10N.222.49.C12
ACAGGTAAGGGTCTGGTTGATGGTGCGATCACCGTGAAAGCGGACGTGACGGATACAGCGGGCAACGCGGCGACAGACAGCGAAAACGCGACGTTGGACACCACTGCAGGAGCCGGTATAGATATCGATCAAGTTACTGGTGATGGGATTGTTAATGCTGAAGAAGCTTCATCTGATCAAGAGATAACAGGTAAAGTTTCTGGTGATGCAAGTGAAGGGGATACTGTACATATTTACTTGGGGGTTGGAGATAGCAAAGTTCTTATCGGTTCGACGGTAGTTCTAGCTGACAATACGTTCAAGTTAGTCACACATGGTTCGAATCTTATTATGGGTAACCCTGCAGATCTTACCGCTACTGTGACTGGAAGTGACGATGCTGGTAACGATTTTGTTGCTTCTAATACAGAGCGTTACTTTGTGTTCACAGATATTCCGGAATCTCCTGTAATTACAAATATCTCAGATGATTCTGCAGCTAGTGATTATTCTGAAGTTACATTGAGTGGTACTGGTGAGCCTGGCTTAACAATATTACTATTCGATGAAGACAGTAATCAGGTGAATGTAGCTCCGATTACAGTCGACAGTAATGGTAACTGGACCACTGATATATCGAACCTGGTTTCTACATCAGTTAATGACAACGAATTCTTTACAGCCAAACAAGTTGATAATTACGGTAACACTAGTGAATCATCGAATACCGTACATTACTACCATGGTGATTTTGACCCAGCACAGCAAGAAACTACAGATGACTTCGTCTTACTTGGTGGGGGAGATGATCAATTTAATGCCACAGTAGACGACATAGATAACAGATTAGTTGTAGATGGTGGCTCTGGTACAGATACCGCTGTGTTTGATTTCTCTTTGGATTCAGCTTTAGTACAGTTAAACGCTGATGGTTCAGTGACTATCACTGAAAGTAATAGTGATGTGAACACTTTCATCGAGTTTGAAAACTTCAACTTCACTGATGGTGGTAAAACTGTTGAAGAACTCTTTGCCCCTTCAGTTACTATTGTAAGGGATGAAGACGAATTCATTAACAGTGATAGACCTGTGGTTTCATATAATGTGACACTGCCAGCTGGTGCTGCAGTCGGTGCCACGCTGTCGATAGAAGTTGAAGGTCAACTTACTGAAACTAAAGTTCTTACTCAATCTGATATAGATTCTGGCTCCTTATCCTTTGATGTTGATATGGATACGGTTGTAGACGGTGAGCTGAATATTGATGCAGAGTTAACATATCAAAATCAGCCTGCAGGCACGCAATTTATTGGGACTGATGCGTTATCTACCAATATCGGCCCTAGTGCATCTAGTTTTAGTATTGACTTAGGTACAGAGCAGACAGCACAGTTCACTTTCGATTCTCACGTAAGTGACGCTGAAGACGATTTAAGCAGTACTGATAATAAAGATGTTCAACTTTCGATTATTGATCTTCCTGAGCTTGGTTCTTTATATGTGGTTGATGGTGATACTCGTACATTAGTTGATGAAAATACAGTTCTAACTGAAGACACCCAAATCGAATATGTACTTGATGAGACTATAAACTCAGACCTGTCTTTTGATGCGTCTGAAGATTTTAATAACATTAGTGGTTCAGAGACAACCTATACATTGGGCAGCGGAGTAATCATTTCTGGTGGTCGTTTCGATGGTGATAGACCAGATTCATCTAGCACATTAACACCTGAAACATTGCATTATGATAATGCAGTGAATGAGTCGGGGTTAGGTGTAGGTGATAAAGAACTTGACGTCTCAACTAAAGATTATATATCTATAGACTTTACTCAGGTTGGTGATTCTAATGCAAGTGAGGTAACAGTAACTGAGGTTAATATCGATTTTGGTAGTGTTTGGGCTAACTATGCTGACAGCAATTCTGCTGATGCTGAGATACAAGTTATCCTGTTTAAAGATGGTGTTCAGGTAGGCCATGACCCTTACATCTTTGACGATGATAGTAATTCTGCCGTTTATGATGGAAGTGGTGAATTCACTGCAAATATTCAGCTTGATGGTGGGTTTGATGAGATTCGCGTATATACAGTTAATGGGGACCTATCAAATGGATCGAACTCAAATATCACATTGCAAGGTGTTGAAGTTTTAGATGCGATTGTTTCTGAAAAAATCACCTATGAAGTTACAGACAGTGACAAAGGAACCGATACAGGTGTTATAACTATTTCAACTTCAAGTACACAAGATTCAACAAATCAAGCACCAGTTTTGAACGACTCTCAGTTTGATGCTTCAAACGAAGATCAGGTTGTTAGCTTGTCTCTGGAGAAGCTTAATATCACTGATGCTGATGGAGACCAGACATTTATTACAGATGTAACGGTTGACCCATCTTATGGTTTTGTTCAGCTTGTAATAGATTCAGAAGGGCAAGTGACCTCTGCAGAGTTTACACCAGCTTCGGATAAACATTTCGATAGTGTACCGTTCGCAGTTACTGTTTCAGATGGAGTCAAATCTACTGAAGGTACTGCAACACTTACGGTAAATGCTGTAGCCGATAAACCTAATGTCACAGTAGTATTTGGGGATGCTTCAAATGTTGTAATTAGTGATGCACTGCATACTAAGCTCGTTAATGCTGACGCTAATACCAGTTTTACTGAGAGTGATTATGCTGAACTTGGTCATACTGTAATGAATCAATATGGTCAAACAACGGGGACAGTAGGAAATGATTTAATCGTTGGTTCTGATGTAAGCTCTGGTGATAGTTTGATTGGAGATGCTAATACAAACCCAGGAGGCAGCGGTTCTGATATTTTCGTTGGACGTGATGGAGATGATCATATATCTGGCGGTACAGGTTCTTTGGATGCTGCAAGCGCTATTGATACAGCAGTATATGAAGGTAACTTTTCTGAATACAATCTAACTTTTGTTGGTGATACGACGACCTTACATGATTGGACAATCGTAGATAATTTGAATCGCGACACACCGGAGTCGGGCAGTACTGGTGATAAACTGTATCAAATTGAACGCTTGATTTTTGCTGATGCCATTGTTGAATTGAATGAAGATGGAACATTTAATGTACTTCAAGACGTTGGCTTTACAGTAACAGCTTCGGTAGCAGATACAGACGGTAGTGAGTACCTAGATGAAGTTAGAATTTCCGGGTTACCAGATTCTGCAGAAATTATTGATAAAGATACTGGTAATGTTCTTGGTGGTTTCGTAACCGGTGGTGATGAATCTGTTTGGGTCATTGATATTGAAGGTGACACTACACAGCAGATTAACTATAACAATCTTGCAGTAAGAGATACTTCAGGTGAACAGTTAGATGTTGACGTTGAAGTCGTTGCTGTTGATGTGAATGAAAACGTTTCAACAGCGAGCACCAGTGTTAATGTTGCTGAAACTAGCGATATCATAGCAGAGCAAGGCGGGAGCGTACCAACAACAGTTATTACTCTGATTATTGATTCTTCTGGAAGTATGGCAAGTACTCCGAGTGGTCTAAGCGACATGAGAATTGAGTACGTATTGCAAGCTTCAATAAATCTATTGGAAAACGTAGCTGTTCAAGAAGGCAGTGAAGATGTTCTAGTACAGTTAATAGATTTTGATTCTAAAGCTACGAATACAGGATGGAAAACCGTTGCTGAAGCCATCGCTATTTTGACGACAGCACAAGAAAAAGTAGATGAGAACAATTACAAGGGTATCTTCGATGCGCAAGGTGGAACGGATTATGAAGATGGAGTAGAGGCTGCAATCTCTGGTTATAATTTTTCTCCAGTTTCAGGTTTGTCATCTGATGAAACCAATGATGTTATTTACTTCTTAAGTGATGGTCGAGATAACGGTAATTGGGACAGCGAAACTAACAGTGCTTGGGATACATTCATTGCTGACAAAGATGTGACTGCTGTTGGAATTGGCAGTGCAAATAGCGTTCCTGTAAGCGGTCTAACTGAAGTCGCAGGCAGTAATGGAAAAATTGTATACATTCCAGACTCATCAATCACAACGGAATTACCAAAACTTCGCCCAACAATCGGTATTGCTGGTTCGTTGTTGTTATCTCTATCTGGCCTAGATGCAGTAGCAGTAATGATTGATGAGAGCAAAGCGTCAGTGATTCAGAAAGTCGATACTGATGGAAACACCATTAACCTGCCAACAGGTCTAACATTTACCAAAGACACTGTCGGGAATGAACTGTTTGTTGATATTGGTTACGGAGAATTCCGGGTTGCACAAGATGGTTCGTACTATTTCCAACCATCAAGTAGCAGTGCGGCAATTGAAACCGGTAAAGCTGTTGCATTTGAAATTATTGTAACTGTAGAGGACAGTCAAGGCGTTCAATCACAGCAATTGATTACATTAAATCTGAGCCCTAGCGGCGAGGTAAATGTTGCACCTACTTCTTCGTTTAACGCATCGACAGGCGATGATCAGTTCCAGGGTACTGAACAAGATGACATCATCTTAGGTCATGCCGGTAATGATGTACTTCTAGGAGCAACTGGTGACGATATTTTACTCGGTGGCGACGGTAGCGATATCTTAATCGGCGGTTTAGGTGATGACATTCTAACTGGTGGCGACGGTGATGATATCTTCAAGTGGGTTGATGAACCTTTGAACAACTATCAAGACGTTATTACTGACTTTGAAGTTGGCAGTGACCGTATTGATTTATCTGAACTCCTTCATGATGAAAATACAATGGATGATGTTCTTGCACATTTGTCGGCTAAGATTAGCGATAACAACCAAGACCTAGAGTTAACCATTACTAGTGATCAAGGTTCTCAAACTATAGTATTACAGGGTCAAGCAAGTAATCTTAGTGGTTTTGACGTCGATTCTTCTGGTGTTTATTCCGGTGATGAATTGACGAATTTAGTAAATTCACTAATGACTAACCTACCAAACTCTTAATTCATGAATAACAAAAAGGGCCGAAAGGCCCTTTTTTAATGTGTCTGTTTTGTCATATAAAATAGAGTCTAAAGCTCAAGGCTTAAAGAACCTTACAAGCAAAACCTTTCAGGTAGAAACCTTCTGGGTAGGCTGTGTCTGTTAGATGATCGGCTGCTTGCTCGAAGCGTTCTACGAACTTAACAGTGCGGCCTGCATCTAATGCTGCATCAGCAATGATTTTTTGGAACAAATCAGTACCCATTAAGCCAGAGCAAGAGTAGGTGAGTAGAGTGCCACCTGGTTTCAGGATTTGCATCGCAAGCATGTTAACGTCTTTGTAGCCGTTAGCGCCTGAAGTTAGGTTGTTCTTACTTGAAACAAACTTTGGTGGGTCCATGATCACTACGTCAAACTTAGTGCCTTGGTCACGGTATTCACGAAGCAGTTTGAAAACGTCAGCGTTTAGGAACACAGCGCGCTTTTTCGAGATATCAAACTCATTAAGTTCAGCGTTGAGCTTAGCTGTATCAAGAGCAAGTTGAGATACATCAGCGTTGATAACACGCTTTGCGTCGCCTTTCAGTGCGTAAAGGCCAAAGCCACCTGTATATGAGAAACAGTTAAGGACATCTTTGCCTTTAACGTACTTCATCGATTCTTTGCGGCTATCACGTTGGTCCATGTAGAAGCCTGTTTTGTGGCCTTCCATAATGTTCACGCTGATTTTAACGCCATTTTCTTCAATCACGATAGATTTTGGTGGCTCTTCACCATGAAGAACGCCGACAACTTGTTCTAGGCCTTCTTTCTTACGAACTGCCACGTCTGAACGCTCGTAGATGTTGCAGTCAGGGAAGCACTCGATTAACGCTTCAACCAATACGCTTTTGTTAAACTCAGCGCCAGCACTTAGCAGTTGGCAAACAAGAAAGTCTTGGTATTTGTCGATTGTGATACCTGGTAAGCCATCAGACTCTGCGGCCGTTAGGCGGTAGCCCGTTAGACCATCACGTTCGATAATGTCTTCTCGTAAAGACTGTGCGTCTTGAATTCGTTTTACGAAGAACGCCTTGTTGATCTCTTCTTTTTCAAATGTCCAAACACGAGCTCGAATTTGAGATTCTGGTGAGTAAGCCGCTTTTGCAAGCCACTGACCATTTTGAGCATATACGTCTACAGTTTCACCTTGTTTTGGTTCGCCTTCGACCTTATCGATACCGCGTGAAAATACCCAAGGGTGTTTGCGGCGTAGTGATTTATCTCGGCCTTTAGCTAGATGAATTGAAGGAGTCATAATTTACTCTGTTTGTTGAATTTGAAGGAGATGTATTGTCGGGGAAGTACAGGTGAAAAGCAAATAAGAAAGGGCTGCAAAAGCAGCCCTAGTAATGATAAATCAACACATTGTGGTTGGAGAACAGTATTAAGCTTTAAGACCTGTCAGTAAACCTTCCATCGTATCGCTTTGTTTACGAAGTTGGTCAACATTGGAATTACTCTTACTGATCATCTCGCAGATGCTGTCTGATTGATGGCGAATCTCTTCAACACTTTGTGCAATGTTGTCAGCAACTACGCCTTGTTCTTCAGCTGCGGTAGCAATTTGAGTGCTGCTATCTGAAATAGACTGGTTCTTTTCCGCTAATGAACCGATCTCGACGTTCACTTCTGACATCAGTGTTTGGCCTTCATTAGCATTGTTCACCGTGACTTCCATCAGCTTGGTCAGTGATTGGCTGTTATGTTGTAATGATTCAATCATGCTTTGGATTTCAACCGTTGCTTGCTGAGTACGACCGGCAAGGGCACGAACTTCATCGGCAACAACAGCAAATCCACGACCTTGCTCGCCAGCACGTGCGGCTTCGATAGCTGCGTTCAACGCTAACAGGTTAGTCTGTTCAGAAATACCGTTGATGGTTGTGACTACTTCATCGATCTGCGCCGCGTTGGCATCCAGTTCTTCTACTGCTTGTGAAGCGGACTGGATCTCTTGAGATAGGCTAGAGATAGACTCCAGTGTATTTGAAACCTTGACTTGACCGCTCTGAGCAACGCCGCGAGCGTCCATCGTTTGTGAACTAGACTCATGAGCAAGGGTAGCGACTTCGCGAATGGTAGCCGCCATTTGTTCCGTTGCACTTGCCAAGCTATTCAGGTGTTCCTGTTGGTTACCTGAGATGTCTGAACTTTGTTGTGTTGACTGGTTCAAGTCCGAGCTGATTTGCTGCATGAGAGCGACAGACTCTTGGATTGATAGAACCATGTTTTGTTCACGCTCCGCAACTTTATCGATTGTAATCGCGATTTCACTAAACTCGTCACGAACTAAGAAGTAGTTCATACGGCAAGTTAAGTCGCCATTCGCTAGGGTGTTCAAAGCTTTGTTCATAGAGAACATCGCGCCGCCAATGAAAGTCATGATGTAGTAAACACCTAGTGCGATAAGCGTTAGGGTTACAGCGATGATAGAAACCTGAGTCGTCGATAGAGCAGACCAAAGGTTTTGGTCATGGTTAGCAACTAGGCTGAACGCTCCATTCATCACTGAAACAGAACCAGCACCGTAGCCTAAAGAGATGGTTTCAGAGCTGCTGACAAGCTGAGCTACTTGATCTTTAGTGAGTTGACCCGCTTCGATAAGCCCTTTCATCAAGAGCATTTCTTCTTGATAAAGGTGAGCAAGTAAAGAGTCCGCGGCACTATCTAAAACGAGAGTTAATATAACCAGGGCGAGAAGAGGCAATAAGAAGAGTAGATAGAACTTTTCTTGGATTTTTAGGTGAATGAGATATTTGTCAATCCAACGAAATGGGATTTCTTTCATAATCGTTATACTCGAAGTAAGTCCACCAATAAGCGGTGAATGAATAGAAACTCGACTATATCATTCATATAATTTATGAGGCAACGTTATGGAAAGTTCACAATATATTTTTGTCGTGTCAGGCGTAGTTCAATGTGTTGGGTTCCGTTACCACACCAGTAGGCAGGCGCAAGCTATGGGTCTCTCAGGTTATGCAAAGAACTTAAATGATGGTCGAGTTGAAGTGTTAGTTGTCGGAGAGAGTCAGCAAATTGAGAAGTTACATGCTTGGCTCTATATTGGCCCTTCGAGCGCAACAGTAGACAACGTTGTGATGCATCAAGTTAAAGATAGTGAGCGCCAAGACGTACGCATAGGGGCGTTTAAAATACTGTAGTTGTAGCACTACAGTATTTTATATTGAACGTAACTTAATGACCTAAAGCGGGTTAGGTTTTACAAGCACTTTGCTGGTTTAGGTAAACCGGCGAGCTTGGTCGCTTGTTTTGCAGGGCCTTTTTTGAATAACTTGAAAAGGTACTTACTATTGCCTTTTTCTGGGCCGTGAGCTTTTTCCATTGCTTTAACGAGCATGCGAACCGCTGGTGAGGTGTTGAACTCTTCGTAAAAGCTCCTTACAAAATGTACGACTTCTAAGTGTGCATCTGTAAGTTCAATCGCCTCGTCTTGAGCAAGAATTTCAATCATGCCTTCTTCCCATTGCGTGTAATCCAATAGGTAGCCTTGAGCGTCGGTTTCGATTTGCTTGCCGTTATATTCAAACATGTTTAATCCAGAATCCAATTAACTATGCGGATAGGGTACATGACCAAGTTTGTCTTTCTCAACAGAAATTGTAGCTATCCAATGAAATATCGTACTTATAGATACAAAAAAGCCCAAGAGGTAGGCTCTTGGGCTAGATATTCTTCAATGATGGGAACGATTAGTCGTCGCTGCCCATGATGCCTAGGATGCTTAGTAGGCTGATGAAGATGTTGTAGATCGATACGTACAAGCTGATCGTTGCAGAGATGTAGTTTGTTTCACCGCCACGAATGATGTTTTGCGTTGTAAGCAAGATAACACCAGTCGAGAACAGGATGAACATACCGCTCATTGCCAATGATAGTAGAGGCATTTGTAGGAAGATGTTTGCAACCATACCTACAAGTAGTACTACGAAACCCGCTAATAGCATGCCATTAAGGAACGACAGGTCACGCTTAGTTGTTAGTGCGTAAGCTGATGCGCCCATAAACGCCAGTGCTGTACCGCCAAGTGCAGTTAGGATGACATCACCCATGCCTGCGCCAACGTACATGTTTAAGATTGGACCGATGGTGTAGCCTAAGAAACCTGTAAATAGGAATGTGAAGACTAGACCCATGCTGTTGTCACGGTTCTTTTCTGTTAGGAAAAGTAGGCCGTAGAAGCCAACTAGCATGATAATAAGACCCGGGCGAGGAAGGTTCATCGCCATGGATACGCCTGCTACAACAGCAGACCAAAGTAGTGTCATAGACAGTAATGCGTAGGTGTTACGCAACACTTTATTGGTTTGCAGAGCACTTTCTTGAGATGCTGTGCGTGAAAACATAGGGCTGTTCATAATCTTCCTCGTAAGGTGACTTCAATAGTTATTAGTACATTTATGGGGGTGAAAGTTCGAAAAATCAAGTCTCTCATTCCTCTTGTATACGTAAAATAATAATCAAAATAGTCGGTTAAGTGTTTCTGAAGGTGTAACAAAGTATTTCTTAAAGTGCAGTTAAGGTTCGTTGTTCAATTTTAATCGCACTGAATCGCTGTTTATAATCTTGAAAAACTAATTATAACACTGAAAACAAAGAGGCGACCTAAGCCGCCTCTGTAGTTTATGCATCATAACACATTAGTGGTGTAAGATTTGGCTTAAGAAGTTCTGCGTTCTGTCTGATTGTGGGTTTTCAAAGAAATCGACAGGGTTGTTCTCTTCTATGATTTCACCGGCATCCATGAAGATAACGCGATCCGCGACCTCTTTAGCAAAGCCCATCTCGTGCGTTACACAAAGCATCGTCATGCCTTCTTCTGCAAGCTCAACCATTACGTCTAACACCTCACGAACCATTTCTGGATCGAGCGCCGACGTTGGCTCATCAAACAGCATCACTTGAGGGTTCATACACAAAGAGCGAGCGATAGCTACACGCTGCTGTTGACCACCTGAAAGCTGACCTGGGAACTTGTCCGCTTGCTCAGGGATTTTTACGCGCTCTAGGTACTTCATTGCAATCGCTTCGGCTTCTTCTTTTGGCATCTTTTTGACCCAGATTGGAGCCAGAGTACAGTTCTCTAATACCGTCAGATGTGGAAACAGATTGAAGTGTTGGAAACACATGCCGACATCTCTACGCACGGCTTCGATGTTCTTTAGGTCTTCCGTTAATTCATTACCTGAAACGAAGATATGACCTTTTTGGTGCTCTTCTAATCGGTTGATGCAGCGGATCATCGTTGATTTACCAGAGCCTGAAGGGCCACAGATAACGATTTTCTCGCCTTTTTTAACTTCTAAATTGATGTTCTTAAGTACGTGGAATTCACCGTACCACTTGTTCATGTCTTTCAACTCGATCATAAGACCTTGAGAGTTGTTTTCTGTCTGCTGCGTCATAATACGTCCTTGATCTTGTTAATTATCGTTTGTGACCGGTGTGAAGTCTGTTTTCTAGCCATATCGAATATCTCGACATGCCAAAACAAAACACCCAGAACACTAACGCGACAAATACATAACTTTCTGTTGAATACCCAAGCCATTCAGGGTCGGTATTCGCGGCTTGGCCAATTCCTAGTACATCAAACATACCAATAATCAAAACAAGACTGGTATCTTTAAACAAACCAATGAAGGTGTTCACAATTGAAGGAATCGTGATTTTAAGAGCTTGAGGTAGAATGATAAGCCCGGTCTTTTTCCAGTAGCTTAACCCCAGAGCATCAGCTGCTTCGTATTGGCCTTTTGGTATTGCTTGTAGACCACCTCGAATTACTTCGGCCATGTAGGCTGCACTGAATAGAACTACCCCTACAAGTGCTCGAATGAGCTTATCGGTTTCTGTCCCTTCTGATAAAAAGAGTGGCAGCATTACTGAAGCCATGAATAGAACTGTAATGAGCGGTACGCCACGCCAAATTTCGATGTATACGGTACACATACTGCGAATGATCGGCATCTCTGAGCGACGCCCAAGAGCAAGTGCAACACCAATCGGGAGTGACACTACAATACCAACAAGTGCGATGACCAGTGTAACCAATAGGCCGCCCCATTTATGGGTATCAACAACTTCTAACCCAAAGACGCCACCGTATAGCAAGCCGGCAATGATAAATGGGTAGATGTTGACGAAGAACAACCAAATCCACGTACGTTTAGGTGTTTTTTCATAAGCCAGTAAGGCTACAAAAATGGCCAACGTTGCGTAGAAGAGGCGAGGTCGCCACAGTTCAGCTTCTGGGTAGAAGCCATACATGAATTGGTCCCAACGAACGCTGATAAAAACCCAACAAGCGCCTTCGCTAGTACAGGCATCGCGTGTGGTTCCTATCCAGTCGGCACTGATGAATGCCCAATCCGCTATTGCCCATAATAGGGTGAAAGCAAAGTAAGCAAGAATCACAGTGACGACGCTGTTAATAGGTCCATTAAATAGATTTTTTCTTAACCAACCGACTGGCCCAACGGTATTCGCTGGAGGCGGAAGATCAGGTTGAAATTGATGTGTACTCATCTTATCTCTCCACCAACGCTACTTTGCGGTTGTATATGTTCATTAGAGCGGACGTTAATAGGCTCAAGGTTAGGTAGACGCCCATTGTCATCGCGATTACTTCGATAGCTTGTCCAGTTTGGTTAAGTGTTGTTCCTGCAAATACAGAGACAAGATCAGGATAACCAATGGCCATCGCAAGTGATGAGTTTTTGGTCAGGTTTAGATACTGACTGGTTAGTGGTGGGATAATGATTCTTAATGCTTGTGGAATAATGACAAGCTTTAGAGTTCTAGAACGTGGGATGCCTAGAGACATCGCAGCCTCAGTTTGCCCATGGTTTACCGCGTTAATACCTGAACGAACAATCTCAGCAATGAACGCTGCTGTATAGATACTTAAAGCGAGCATCAATGCAGCAAGCTCAGGGATTATCGTAACACCACCCTTGAAGTTAAACCCTTTCAACACAGGGTAATCTGCAGAGATAGGCATGCCCATAACAAAGTAAGTTATCAACGGTAAGCCTAAAATCAACGCAGCGGCAATTCGCAACATCGGTGTTTGTTGGCCGGTCAGTTTCTGTCTGTTCTTAGCCCAGATGTTGATAATAAATGTAGCGATAATACCGACAATCAATGATGCGATGACAATGCTACTGCCTTGCTCAAAGACTGGAGCAGGGAAGTACAACCCGCGTACGTTCAAGAAAATTGCTTCACCTAGACTCATACTTTGACGAGCAGAAGGCAAGGCTTGTAGAACGGCGAAATACCAGAAAAAGATTTGTAATAGCAGAGGGATATTTCGGAATATCTCAATGTAGACAGCTGCAAATCGGCTAACTAGCCAGTTTGAAGAGAGTCTAGCGATACCCATACTAAAGCCCAGCACTGTCGCTAGCATGATGCCGAGTACTGAAACCAAAGCGGTATTGAGAAGACCGATAAAGAATGTACGACCGTATGAGTAGGTCTCGTCGTATTCAATCAGTGTTAAGCCGATACCAAAACCAGCTTCTTGTGAGAGAAAATCAAAACCAGTGGTGATACCACGGGAATCTAAGTTTGTGAGTGCATTATTTACAATCGTGTAAAAGAAAGCACAAAGCGCCCCGACGGCGATAATTTGGAAAATGATGGAGCGAAAAGTGGGGTTGTAAAATAAGTTGGCACTTTTGGGCTGTGGCTTTGCCTGAGCTGGAGAAATAGTTTCATTAGGTTTCATACTACTATAACCTCAAATCCATTTAATAAATAGGGCGGAAAACTCCGCCCTAATTGATGCTTGAAAATTTATTAACGGATTGGTGGAGCGTACATAAAGCCGCCCGCATTCCATAATGCATTTACACCACGAGAGATTTGAAGTGGAGAACCTGTACCAACAGTACGCTCAAAACTCTCACCGTAGTTACCAACTTGCTTAATTACTTGGTAACCCCAGTCGTCGCGAATGCCAAGGCCTTTACCTTTAGGACCGTCTACACCAAGAATACGTTTGATGTTTGGATCTTTTGACTTAAGCATTTCGTCTGCATTTTTAGAAGAGATGCCGTATTCTTCCGCGTTAATCATTGCTGAAAGTGTCCACTTAGCAACGTTAAACCATTGATCATCATCCTGACGAACAACAGGGCCTAGAGGCTCTTTAGAGATGATTTCAGGAAGTACTTCTGCAGATTTAGGATCAGCTAGGTTTAGGCGAAGTGCGTATAGACCAGATTGGTCAGTCGTTAGCACGTCACAACGACCTGCGTCGAAACCTTTCGATGTTTGTGCTGCCGTATCGAATACCACTGGCTTGTAAGACATGCCACTGTTACGGAAGTAATCGGCTAGGTTAAGTTCAGTTGTTGTACCTGATTGAACACATACAGAAGCGCCATCAAGCTCTTGAGCACTTGTTAGGCCAAGTTCTTTTTTAACCATGAAGCCTTGACCATCGTAGTAGTTAACGCCTACGAAGTTCAGACCTAGAGCAGTGTCACGATGTAATGTCCATGTTGTGTTACGAGATAGTACGTCGATTTCGCCAGATTGAAGCGCAGTAAAACGCTCTTTTGCTGTTAGAGGTACATACTTAACTTTAGTCTTGTCACCGAGTACAGCCGCTGCAAGAGCTTGACAATACTCAACATCAATTCCTTCCCATTCACCTTTTGAGTTAGGGTTAGAGAACCCTGGAAGACCGGTACTTACACCACAAGTTAGAAATCCTTGAGATGTGACTTTGTCCAGAGTGCTTTCTGCCGCTGATGCCGATGTTGCCATCATCGCAGTTGATGCAGCTACTACTGAAGCAAGAAGTGTTAGTTTATTTGTCATTTGTATCCTTCCTTGTTAACCAGGTGACACCTGATACTCGTGCTCGTTTGAGTTTCTCTTATGTGTTGCGTTTTCTATGACCTTGTTGTTCAAATTAAACGAGTTGCATTTTGCAAATGAAACTGTGTGCGATTTAAACAACTGTTTATAAGGTTAGGAAAGGATCCGTAGTTTCACAAATGTATAATTTAAAAAGAATTTTGAATGAAATCACAAATCCGAACACAATTAGAATGACCAAATGTTAAGTGAATGTAAATAGTGCAACGGTTCACACTGTTGGTGCAACGAGATTTAGATTTTTATATTGATAATCGACTAGATAAATATTCTGAATCCATATCACAATGATGAAATATTAAACTTAAGAAATGTTGAAATTTGGTCAATAAATATTTTTATTACACTTCGATAGTTATGAATATGCTCCAAATTTGGTAGCATGGCTGAATAGTTATTGAAGTAGTCTCAAGGAAGAACATGCGTTATTTCCCAATGTTTTTGGATGTAGAAAATAAGCCAATCTTAGTGGTTGGTGGGGGTGAGGTTGCTTGCCGTAAAGTCGATAGCTTACTACGAGCGGGAGCGGATGTGACTTTGGTGTCTCCCAAGGTAGCGCCTTACTTAAAGCAGCTTGTGGACGAGAACAAGCTTCACTGGGTTCAAAACTTTTACTCGTCACAGATCATATCGAAAAATTACTTGCAGGTTTGGGCCACAACAGACAACCCAAGCTTGAATCACCAAGTGTATAATGATGCGAAAAAACTGGGCATTTTAGTCAATGTGGTTGACGATCTTCCTTACTGCGACTTCATCACACCTTCGATGATAAATCGCGGCAGAATCCAAATTGCCATCTCTAGTGGCGGGGCATCACCTGTTTTAGTAAGAAATATCAGAGAAAAACTCGAAACGGTATTGCCACAAAACATAGGTTTGATAGCAGACTTCGGTGCATCAAAACGCAATTCAATCAAAGAGTCATTCCCAACCGTCGACGAGCGTCGTAAATTTTGGGAGCGTTTCTTGTCATCCAGCTTTATCGAGCAGGTGAATGACAGAGAGCAGTTAGAGTCTTACTACCAGCAAGCGCTAACCGAAGGCATTGATAGCGAAGGGCAGGTCACTTGGATTGAATTCGAGCAAGATGTCGAGCTGCTGTCTATGAAGGCTTTACGTTTGATGCAGGAGGCAGAGCTCGTACTTTCACCGAGCGATTGTCCATTTGAATTTATCGACCTGTGCCGCCGAGATGCAGAAAGAGAGAGCTACGCCAACAGCGGAGAGCTATCAACAAAGCTTGAGCAAGCAAGAGCAGAGAAATTACGAGTGTGTGTGTTTATTCCACCAGCAAGCGTAGAGTTTAATCTGTTGGTCGGCAAAGACTTAAAATTGTCAGCAGCCCAAGTACTCAGTTGAGGTAATTGCTTCTAGTTGAAATGAGAGCTTTCTGGTTGTTTGAAATCGGCTAGAGGCTCGGAATAAAACTAAAGCTGGACCAGATAAATAAAAAGCCACTTCAAAAGAAGTGGCTTTTTGCTATTTCAAACACGACATTGTGCTGATGAATGAGCAACCCAAATAGGCGGTCACTCAAACTCAAAAATTAGTCGCGGAAGTTGTCAAACTGGAAAGGTTGACCAAGTTCACCGCCGCGAACTAGAGCCATAACAGCTTGTAGGTCATCACGCTTCTTACCAGTAACACGAACTTTGTCGCCTTGGATAGAAGCTTGAACTTTAACTTTGTTGTCTTTGATTAGCTTAACGATCTTCTTAGCGACATCAGTTTCAATGCCTTGCTTAAAGATAACCGTTTGGTGCCAAGTGCGACCTGTTTGGTCTGCCGCTTTCGCTTCCATCGCGTTAGGATCAACATTACGCTTCGTTAGGTTGCTGCGAAGGATATCGCGCATTTGCTTCAGTTGAAAATCGTCTTGAGCAGTCAATTTTACTGATTCATCTTTGTAATCAAAGCTTGCGTCAACGCCGCGGAAATCGAAACGAGTCGATAGTTCACGGTTTGCGTTGTCTACTGCGTTACGCAGTTCTACTGCTTCTACTTCAGAGATAATGTCAAATGATGGCATTGTGTTGTTTCCTTAAGCTAAGTTTCTATCTTTAATTGCTGTTGCAAGCATGTCTAGCATTGTTGCAGTATCTTCCCAGCTTAGGCATGGGTCAGTAATCGACTTGCCATATTCTAGGTTGTTGATGTCTGTCATTGGCTGGTTGCCTTCAATAATGAAGCTCTCTGCCATAATGCCTGCAATTTGGTTCTTGTTAGATTTAATTTGCTCACAAATGTCTTGCGCAACTTCTAACTGTTTACGGTGTTGCTTCTGACAGTTAGCGTGGCTAAAGTCTACAACCAAACGTTGAGGTAGGTCGAATTCAGCCAGTTGCTTACACGCAGTATCTACAGATTCAGCGTCGAAGTTAGGGCCTTTATCACCACCACGTAGAATAACGTGACCGTATGGGTTGCCAGAAGTACGGTAAACCGTCATGCGGCCGTTCTTATCTGGAGAGTAGAAGTAGTGTGAAGCATGTGCTGCACGAATTGCATCGATAGCAATCTTGATGTTGCCGTTGGTCGCGTTCTTGAAGCCAACTGGGCAAGACAGTGCAGAAGCCATTTCACGGTGAATCTGAGATTCAGTTGTACGAGCGCCAATCGCGCCCCAAGTGATAAGGTCCGCAATGTACTGACCTGTGATCATATCAAGGAATTCAGTCGCGGTAGCTAGGCCAAGCTTGTTGATATCGAGCAGAAGCTTACGAGCCTTGTTCAAGCCTGTTTCAAGTGCGTATGAACCATCAAGGTTAGGATCGGTAATCAAACCCTTCCAACCTACAACAGTACGAGGCTTCTCGAAGTAGGTTCTCATTACAACGAACAGTTCATCTTTGTACTGGTCTTGAATTTTGCTTAAGCGCTCAGCGTAATCAAGTGCCGCGTCTGTATCGTGAACAGAGCAAGGGCCTACGATAACTAATAGGCGGTTATCACGACCAGTTAGGATATCTTCGATTTGGCGGCGAGAATTTTTAATGCGCTCAGCAACGTCGTCAGTAATAGGGTGTGCATTGCCTAGTTCGGCAGGAGTTGGCATAGGACCCAGAGCTTGGGTTCTCAACTCATCAGTTTTTAATGGCATGTGATAGCTTTTTTATTCTATTGCGGAGTGGTTAAGATAACGGAATTGAACAGAGGAATAAACTCTATTGAGTCAAAGTTATCTCAGTTATTGCTAATATTCTTATTTTTATCAGCAGGCCAGCGTCAAATAAGGGATTTTCACTTGTATTAACAGGCAGCTATCGGTATTTTCGTTTGAACACAACATAAAAATGCTGGAGCAGCAATGACTCAAGAAAATCAAAGCACTTTGCACCCAGAACTCGTCTTAGGTGATGTGCTGCCTTCTTACAACGATAATAATAATTCTAACCACTTATACGTTTCATTATCAGAATTAGTGATGGATCGTGTCTTCTACCACCCAAGTATCGAGAGTCACTTAGATACTTTGACTGATATTGAAAAAACGTCTTTAGAAGCGATCCTTGGCGATAAAACAGTCGATGAGCATTTTGTTTCGACCTTAGTGATGGCCATTCAAGCTGCCGTTCAGCCAAATCACACTTCTGTTCGTATCGCATTAAGCAGTGCAGACAGCTATGGATTCCGTTCGCTGCTTGGCGGGAACTGTGAAGCAGAAGAGATTAACCCTGCACTAGGTGTTCGTGGCGTTGCTCGTTACGCGACACCAGAATACAGCAAGGCTTTCGCTTTAGAATGTCAGGTTATTAAGGCATTACGTGAGCAGGGCATCAACGTTGAAGTAGTTGTGCCTTACGTTCGTGCGTTAAGCGATGCCGCTAAGATTATTGACCTGCTTGCCGAGCAAGGGCTACCACGCGGCCTTAACGGTTTGAAAGTACTGTTCTCGTGCGATGTGCCGTCTGCAGTGCTACTGAGCGAACGTTTACTGCATTACTTCGATGGTGTAGTGGTAAACGTTGATAGCTTAGCGTCTTTCACTTTAGGCGTAGACAAACACAATAAAGCTCAGCAACACGCTTTTGATCCACAAAATGAGGCGGTCATTACTTTGTTGGATATGATTGTTAAAGCAACCCTGAACGCGAAGAAGCCAGTGCTGCTAGTAACTCAAGGCTTAGTGGATTACCCACGTCTACAAGGTTACATAGCTGATCTTGAAGGCGTAGAAACGGTCGTGACTGCATAAATCGGTTTGTTGTCTTAGTAAGTCAACTGGCTCTATCCGTTTATTTGAAGCGCTAAAGCTTTGAGAATGAAAGAGATATCATTATGCGATGATATCTCTTTTTTGTAACATTTTTTTGACATCTCTATCGCTAATCGATTAACTGGTCTGATGACTGATTTGACTAGGTAATCCGAATGTTGACCCCTCTACAAAAAGCAAATTTCTACTTAAGCATGTTTGGCTTTTTCAAAGTCCCACTTATCTGGTTGTGCCGACCAAAACTACTCGCGTTGGACAACCAACATGTTGAAGTGAAAATCCCGCTTAGAAGGCGTACTAAGAATCACCTTAACAGTATGTACTTTGGCGTTTTGGCTGTAGGTGCGGATGTCGCGGGTGGGTTTCTTGCGATGAGCAAATCTCAGCAGCAAGGTGAAAAGATCTCGTTGGCTTTTAAAGAGGTGACGGGTAACTTTTTGAAGCGCCCTGAAGGTGATGTGCATTTCACTTGTAACGACGGTGAGCTGATCAACACTATGCTGGCAGAAACCATGTCGACCGGAGAACGGGTCAATCAACCCGTAACCATTATCGCGACTTGCCCATCTTTACATGGTGACGAGCCGATGGCGGAGTTCACGCTTACGCTTTCAATTAAGAAAGTCCCTTCAAGAAAATAGCGATTAAATAATAGATTTTGGTTTAGAAGTCATGGGTAACGTTGAAGAGATAAAACAACGGTATGTGAATGGTTTCCACATACCGTTATAGAGAACTTTATAACGGCTCTATGACTCTTGAGTGATCTGCTCAATATCAACTATTTTTGAACGGTTCATAACGATCTTCCAACGGTAGTAGGTTGGTTCATTATCATGGTTGTTCTCTTTAATGATCAGGTTGAGAAGATGACGCTTTTCTACTGATTCGCGGCTCACTTGTCCTTCATTCAAGCGGTAGATCTTGTTTGAGCCTTTATCCATCAACCGTGTCAGCGCTCTTAGGCTGATCGATAACGTTTCACGAGTCTCCTCATAACCACTCATAAAGGTCGATGTCGACATCTCAGTATGAGAGCGGTAATGCAAGATTTGCTCTTCACGTTGTACCACACGCTTTTTACGGATCGACTGAATGCGATCTGCAAGCTTAGAAAAATTTGCGTAGTCCAACCATTCCAGTTTATGGCCTACTGACTTGTTGGTCGTTGGATCATAGTAACGACGCTTCCATTTTGGCTTGCCTTTACGCAGCCAGCGCCAAAGGATGTCTCTCAAGTCATCTTTAAAGATCTCACGCAGTGCGTAAATGAAAGACATTGCCACGATGAAAGAGGCGGTAATCTCACCAAGAAAGTCACGAGCCAAGATCACAGTAGTGGTCACGACAACCATCACCAAACCGGTCGCGATGCCTTTCACGGCACGCTTAACGTTCTTACCCATCGACGTTGTCTTTTCTTTAAGCACGATAGGGTGTTCAATCAAACGACGCAGCAAACGCATCTTGTTACTCAAGCGGGTAACGTCCTCTCGAACTCTTGCTGAGTTGTAGCGGTTCAGTTTACGGTGCGCGGTCTCTTTATCACAAAGCGTTAAGAGTCGTTCTTTAATCGTTGAATACTCACTACCTCGTGGCATGTGTGAAACTAGCGATAGGAACTTTTGCTCGGTATACCAAGATAGGTAGTTATCGATATTAGCGTAGTAGCGCTTGAGATTTTCTTCGTAAGGGATGCTTCGGCGTAGCTTCTTCAAGATATCTAAAGCCAATTCAATGACCTCATCTACTTCATCAGCCGTTACGTCGTCACTATCAGTTTTATTTAAGCTGCTGACTGCTTTATCTAACGCGATAACATATTGGTAGGCAAACAGACTCAAACTGACACGATACTGTGTTGTAGATAAGCGTCCACGTTTTGCCAAGCGACTGTGTACCAAAGGTAAAAGTGTTTTGTCACTATAGTAGGCACGTTTTTGAGTGATTGAGCTGTAGAAAAAGGCACTTTCAGAAAGCACTTCAGGAGTCAGTCCAAGTTCACCGGGAATGAATAGATAAACGTCCATGTCGAGCTTTTTGGTCTTAGCCATGGCATGGTTAATTTTAAGTGTTATCGCATCTTGTTTATCAACGGTGATCAACGATGTCTCCTAGAATGTAAAAATATGAATGAAACTAGCGAAAGCATATCAGAGATCACGTATAATCTCCGCCAAATTTAAAGTAGAGACAACCTTGATGATTAATATTGGTCAAATAAACAACTTAGAAGTAGTAAAACAAGCAGACTTCGGTGTATTCCTTGACGCGAGCGACTATGGAACCGTGTTGCTGCCGAAACGATTTACTCCTGAAGGTGTTGAAATTGGTCAAAAGCTAGATGTTTTCTTATACATAGATTCTGACAACCAGATCGCTGCAACGACTGAAAAACCAATAGCTCAAGTAGGCCAGTTTGGTTTGATGACGGTTGAAGGTGTTAACAGCACTGGTGCATTCATGAGCTGGGGCGTGAAAGGTAAAGACCTTCTTGTTCCTTTCAGCGAGCAGCGTGGCCGTTTAAACGAAGGTCAGTCAATCTTAGTATATGTGTATATCGATAAAGCATCGAGCCGTATCGTTGGTACAACGAAGTTCAACAAATGGTTAGACAACACGCCTGCGACTTATAAGCAAAATGAGCAAGTCGATCTCATTATCGCTGAGCGCAGCCAGTTAGGTTACAAAGCGATCGTGAACGGTGAACACTGGGGTATGATTTTCCCATCTGACATCATCGGTAAGCTGTTCATTGGTAAAACACTAAAAGGCTACATTAAAAACGTTCGTGAAGAAGACGGTAAGATTGATTTGTCTCTTCAGAAGGTTGGTGTGGCTAAGATGGATGACCTAAGCACTAAGGTTCTTGACCTGCTTGAGAAGAAAGGCGGTTACCTGCCTTTGAATGATAAGTCTTCTCCTGAAGTTATTTTCTCTGCATTCAGAACCAGCAAAGGTACGTTCAAGAAGACAATTGGTGGTCTATACAAATCTGGCAAGATCACTATCGACAAAGAAGGTATCAGCTTAGTTAAGTAAGCGGTCCTTTCGGTCAAAAAAAAGCCCAAACCTTCCTGTTTGGGCTTAGGGGAAAGGGCTCCGAAGAGCCTACGCTAATCGTTTTAATCTTTTGACTGTTAGATTGAAGTCTAGTTTAGATTCTCTAAAGTGCGATTTTTCTTTTTGGAAATAGTGACTTGAATTGATATTTATATAATTAGCTGTTGATTTACAAGCGCTCGCACACTGACTTATATGGCCGATAGAATAGAAAAAGCCCAAACAATTAACGTTGTTTGGGCTTTTTGTTTATTAAGGTGTACTCAGTGCGAACGCTTTTAGAAAAGGTTCTTATCGCGCACGAGTTCGCGTGGTAAACCGTTCTTCACTCGGTTGCCAACCCACTTACCAAGGCCGATGATTGCACCATTGTACTTCACTAGTACTTCACCTTTTCCTGACAAGTTTTCAGGGCGAACATCGCGGCCCATGAACCATTCACGAGCATCTTCAATACTAAGCTCTACAACATTAGCTTCATTACCTGTTGCGAGCGTTGTCGCTACTTGGTGCTGCCAGCGGTAACCTTTTTTATGGGTTTCAGCGATCTTGATTCCCATGCGAGAAAAACGGAACTCACCGATCATCGGCTCTAGCGCTTCTGGGAATAGCCAAACGTCTTTGTCGCGAATCCAAACCTGAGTATCGCTTGGCAATTCGATATCGAGAGTACTCATTAGTTGTTCAGCGACTTCTTGCTGAGTTTTCTTTGATGCTTTTTCAAATGGGAATTTACCCATACGTTTTTTAACTTCTGGTGGAGTAACAGACGCTAATTTACGGATACGTGCAACAAAGAAACCTTCTGAGTCATAAACTTGAGGGAAGATGTGTAGAAAGCCTTCCTCTGTCGTGGTTGCTTTTGCGTTGTCGAATAGTGATTCAAGAGATTCAAATTCAACCGCATCACCAAAGGTTTCTTTTAAGTGATGACACACTTGTTGGTTCTCTTCGGTGCTAAGCGTACACGTTGAGTAAACCAAAACACCATTAGGTTTAAGAGCATGGAATGCACTTTCAATCAGATCTTTTTGCGTGTCGGCAATATTGACCACAGATTGATACGTCCAGTTCTTCATCGCATCGGCGTCTTTACGAATGGTACCTTCGCCAGAGCAGGGTGCGTCTAGCAACACAGCATCAAACTGTTCTGGTAACCAACCACCAAAAACTCGACCGTCAAAGTTACTTAGAGCGGCATTACGAACGCCACAACGTTCGATGTTAGCGTGAAGGACTTTCACACGGCTTGCTGCATACTCATTGGCAACCAATACACCGCGATTATTCATTAGCGCAGCGATTTGCGTTGTTTTAGAGCCGGGTGCAGCCGCAGTGTCTAGCACCGCTTGGTAATCAGCTTCGCCTTGGAAAAGTGCCGAGGGTGGCATCATCGAGCTGGCTTCTTGGATGTAGAAAAGACCAGACATGTGTTCTGCCGTATTACCTAGTGGCGCTTCACTTTCGTCCGCTGTAATCCAAAAGCCCGTTTCACACCAAGGTACAGGTTCCAGTTCCCAGCCTTTCTCTTTTGCTCGTACTAGGAAGTCTTCAACACTGATTTTCAATGTGTTGATTCGAATACTTTTACGAAGTGGTTTTTGGCATGACGCAACAAAAGAAGCCATATCTAGGTGACTAGGCATGATTGCTTCGATGTGCGTTAGGAATTCTTCAGGAATATATACGTTAGCGTGCAAAAGAGTATCTCGATTTATTGCATTAATGCGGGGGAGTTTAAAGCAAAATGAGGCCGTCCTAAACCATATTTGCAGCAAACAACAAAAATGCAGCCTAATGGCTGCATTTTGATGAAGAATTAATCTTCCAGAAACGTCAGAGAGTTCACTCTATGGACGAGGAATTGCGGTTCTCCATGATTTCCACTCATCTTCGGCTTGAGGATAGAGGTAGAAAGACTGATCTTCGCTTGCTACTGGTTGAAGTTCATTTGTCGGTGGCGTTGAGAATGTAATACCACCTCTTAACAAGCTGTCTACCGTTCCGGCTTTGATGTTTGCGCCTGACAGGCCGATAGAGACATCGACGCCCGACACGTTCCAGAACACGGTGTTTGCGCGGATTAGATACGCGTAGTCAGGTTCTATTTGAATCGTAGATATGATGCGATCAGCAAACTCGCCCAGCTGAACATCTATAACACTGCCAATTTCTAGTTCACGGAATAGGATAGGTGTACCTTCAGATACTGAGCCGCGCGTTTCGCTTTGCAGTTGGAATATCTTGCCTTCAGGCTGCACAGGTCCTTTGCTAAGCTCAAATTTCGTGTTTCTTTCACCTTTGCCCGGGTCTACGTTGATGTGTTTAGAGAGCAGCGCAGAGACGTTTTTGATGCCATTAAGGCCAATCTCAGGTTCTGCCAACCAGAAGTGACTGTTCGTCACGGCAATCTTGTCGACGTACTCAGGTAAAATACGCGCGGTAATTTCAATGCCGCCCTTGTTGAAGTTCGGAATCACCAAAGTAACCTCACCAACAGTGACACCTTGATATTTGATCGCCATGCCCTTGTTGACTTCTTGATCGCCAGAAGAGGTGATAGTAATCGCGCGGCCAAATTTTCGAGCAGATTTTGAATCTTTGTAAAGCTTCCACACGTCACCAAGTTTGTTGTCGATTCCCGGCAGAGAGTCAAAAGCAATACCGCCTTGGATAAGGGTTTTAACTGGTGCCGCTTTAATGCTGATACCCGATAGCGACGCATCAACCTCAACGCCTGATCGGTTCCAGAAAACAGTGTGCTTGTTGAGTAAGTGCGTGTAACGATTTTCGATTGTGACTTTGATTCTTACGCCACCGTCGGCAAGCTGGAAATCAGAAATACTACCCACTTGTAGGTTGCGGTAGAGGAGTGGACTGCCTTTAGAAATTGAAGGTAACTCACTGGCAAACAAAGAAAGTGTCTTTGAACCAGACTGATTAAACTTAGCAATTTCTGCTAACGACTTACTTTGGAAAAGTTGGTAGTCCGTTCGAGCTTCAGATTTACCTTCACTCACAAAGCTAATCGAGCCGGTAAGAAGCTGTTTTGCTGGTGGGACCGTAACACTCAAGCCTGATTCGGTTAGCTCTGCAGTCGCACTACCTGTCACAAAGAAACGGTTGTGGCTTTTGATAAGGTGCGCGTACTCATTATCGATAAGTGCATCCATGAAGACTTCGTGTTTATCAGAGCCCGTACCAACACCATCAACTAATCCCACATGGATGATAGAGCCAACGGCAATGCCTTTGTAGAGAAGTTGTGTACCGACATCTAACCCGAACGAATTGTTCGACGTTAAGCGAATCGCAACGGATTTCTCTTGTTCCTGACTGAATTCATTTTTGCGGATTGCAGTAAATCGACGCGCCTTTTCACCTTCACCCGGTACCAAGGTTAAAAAGTTACCTGTCACTAAGTTGGCAATATTTTTCATGCCTGTAAGCGATAGTTCTGCTTCTTCTAGAACGAATTTACTGCCGCTATTCAAAAAGTCACTGAATGCCGGTTGGATAGCGGCAGATGCAACGACGTTTTCGCGCCCTTCACTTAAGGATAAGTCAGTGATTTGACCGATTTCGATTCCTCGATACATGATCGGAGCACCCGTTGCACTGATCTTATTATCATCGGGAACGGCGATCTTGATAGAGATACCACGACCCGCTGTTTTCAAATCTGGGTAGAGCTTGAACTTGGTATTCATCTCAACCGGTTGGCCTTCTCCCGGAGAGTCGACCGCAATTGAACCGCCAAGCAATGCACTTAGGCTTTCTAAGCGAACATCAACACCAGAAAAACCAATACTTGCACCCAAACCACTGACATTCCAAAAGCGGCTTTGGTCGGTGATGATATGGCTGTATTCGTCTTTAATCGACGCTTGAATCGTAACGGATTTAGCGTTGTCGTTTAGTTGGTAGTTGTAAACTTCACCAATTGGAATTTTGCGGTAAACGATTTGAGAACCAACAGACACACCGCCTAGATCTTTGGTCGTCAGTGAAATGTTCAAACCTTCAGAAGCCAGTAAGTCAGAAGGGGAGGATTCTAACGCTTGGAAAACGGTTTCTGGGTCTTGTTTGGTTTCGCTCGGGTGGATAGCAATATAGTTACCTGAAACAAGCGCGTCCAATCCTGAGATACCCGACAAACTAGCGGTTGGTTTTACTAGCCAAAACCGTGTGCCTTTTGAGAGTAGCTTCTTCGCTTCTGGGTAGATGTCAGCATCGACATAGATGCTCGATAGATCTTTGGATAAAGTGATGTCACGCACCATACCCACCTCTAAGCCTTGGTAACGAATCGTTGTTCGACCTGCGACTAAACCTGCGGCATCTGAGAAGTATATCTGCACACGTTGTCCAGCATCGTGTATCGATTTCATGACCAACCAACCGGCTAAGGCGACGGTTAATATCGGCAGAATCCACAAAGGTGAGATGCCTTTGTTTTTCCTTACTTCTGGTGAATATGACGTTTGTGATTGGTTATCGTTGTTCATTCACTGACTCATCTTTAGAGGTGTAGTTATCCCAAATTAGCCTAGGATCTAAGCTTTCCGCTGCTAGCATCGTGAGAACAACTACGACGCCAAAAGCGACTGCACCATAACCTGGTGTAAAGTTTAAAATTTGCCCGCGGTCGACCAAGGTCATCATGATCGAAATAACGAACAGATCCATTACCGACCATTTTCCCACCCATTTTACGATGAAATAGATGGTCATACGTTGCCTGTGGTAAACGGCGCGCTTCATCTTGATACAGATTAAGATGTACGCGAGGCCCAGTATTTTCGCGACGGGCACGACGATACTGGCAATGAAAATGATCGCTGCGATGCCATACATGTCGCTATTAATCAGCGAAGCAACACCGGAAATGATGGTGTCTTCCAGCCTTTGACCGTTGGTAATAAGGATAGAAATAGGAATAACGTTAGCGGGAACAATGGCCACAGATGCGGCAAACAGCAGAGCCCAAGTCTTCTGTATAGAGTAGGGCTTGCGGTGGTATAAGTCATGGTGACAACGCACACAAGTATGACCGTCAGGCTGAGATAGGTGACAGTTGTGACAGTGTACGTTCTTACTCTCAGCAAAAGAGTAGTCGGATTCTTTTGCCCAAGCTTCCCAGTAGCGACGTACACTGATACGGCTTACTAGTAATACGCTGAAAAGCTGCAGAAGAATCAGGCCAATCAAACCAGGGCCGACGAAAATGTCAGAGTAATCTTGCAGTTTGAAACATGAGACCGCCAAACTTACCAGAAACACATCCAACATCATCCAATGTTTGAGAGTCTGAATAATGGCTAATGCATAACGAAAGGGTGTGAAGATCTTAAGACGCAGTGATGCATGAGTGATGAGTACCGAGGTGCACACGAGCAACGGAGCGATCGAACTGCAGAACAGGATCAGCAAACCAAGTAGAGGAAAGCCTTCGCCCATTAAGGTAAAAACACCCGATGGTAACGTCGCGGGTATCATGACGCCAATCAGGCGAATACTGATGAATTCAAAAAAGTGCGATGGGATAAACAGCAATAAGCAGGTAATTGCGATTGCTAGGTTTCCAGAGAGGCTAGGGGTACCGCCTCTATAAAGCTGAGTTCCGCATCTTGGGCAGTAAGCTGATTTCCCTAAAGGGATGTCCATTTTATCTACGGGAAGTTCGCAGCCCTGGCAAAGACGCACTGAGCTGCTGTCGCATTGGTGTTTTGTTGATAAAGGGTTGGTTACGGATGGGGAGGTCACGCGACCTCCCAAGTTGAAACGTAAGTTAGGTTAGCAACCCGACTTAAAGACTCAGAGCCACAAACATCAGGCGTGCGATTGCACACTGCCGTAGAGTGTTTGATAGAGTCCTTGTTGTTCAACCAATTCACCATGTGTTCCCGTCTGTGTGACTTGTCCATCTTCTAAAACATAGATTAGATCGGCTTGTTTCACCGCTGATAATCGATGAGCCACTATCAAAGTTGTGCGATCTTTCAAAAACTCGCTCAACGCTTTATGCAGTGCTGACTCTGTTGCTGTATCGAGTGCAGATGTCGCTTCATCAAGAATAACAAACTTAGGATTGCTCAGCACCATACGAGCTATTGCTAAGCGTTGTCGTTGACCACCAGACAGTCGAACGCCATTCCTACCAATTTGTGTATCTAAGCCATTGCTCAGTTGCTTGATGACATCTTGCATTTGAGCGACTTCAAGCGCACGCCACAACGACATTTCGTCGTATTCAGCACCAAGGGTCAGATTATGCCTTAATGTATCGTTAAAGAGTATAGGTTGTTGTAAAACAACGGCAATTTGATTGCGTATTACATCAAAACTGATGTCGTCGGTTGTTTCACCGTTATAGCGAATGCAACCTGAGTCTGCTTGGTAAACCCCAATCAGCAACTGGATTAACGTAGATTTACCCCCTCCACTCGCACCGACCAAAGCGACTTTTTTACCTGCAGGGATGTGCAGCGATAGCCTATTTAAAACAGTGTTTTCTAATGTGTAAGAGAATGTAACGTCTTCGATGTCGACTGTCACTTCTTGATCTTCAGTAAATGGGTTCACTTTACTGATAGGGCGCTTCTCTTCTTCTAACTGAAGAAGATCGTTGATGCGTTGCAGTGCCGCTTTCGCGCTATACCAAGAGAATTGAATCCCTAGTAGCTCTTGAACTGGGCCTAACATGAACCACAAGTAGCCAAATACCGCGAAAATCTGACCAATGGTTAAGTCACTGAATAACACCATTAGCATCGCGACGGCACGGAAAAGCTCGAAACCTAATAAGAAGAGTAGAAACGAAACACGGCCAGCAGCTTCAGATTGCCAAGCGTATTTGTCGGCATCGATTCTTACTTGGTTTGCTTGAACCTTAAGCTCATCGAGAAAGATACGCTCTTTATTCGCCGCGCGCAGTTGGTAAATGCCATCTAAGGTTTCCACCAAACGGTTTTGAAAGCGCTCAAAAGATTGGTTTTCGTATTTCTTAAGGTGTTTGACCCTGCTGCCTAGTTTACGGGAGAAATAAATCACAACAGGATTGACCAGTAAAATGAACAACCCTAAACGCCACTCTAGCCACAACAGCACGATCGCTGTACCGAACACGGTCAGGAAGCTGATGATAAATTTAGAAAGAGTCGAGCCAATGAACTTATCTATTGTCTCTATGTCTGTTATTAGGTGGGCGTTGATACCGCCGCTGCCTTTGGTTTCGTATTGTCTAATACTGATGCGACCAAGCTTATCTATCATCTTGCTGCGCATTTGATAGGTAATTGTTTTGGACACAAGCGTAAACTGACGCCCTTGCAGAATGTTCAACGCTTGGCTAACGGAGCGCATGATAATCACTAACAACAAAGTTAGTGCTATATAGCCAGTCGGTGTTTGTAATGAAGATGGAAGTAGGTGGTTCATCATCTCTAAGCCTGAAGCGGGCTTATCGAGTAATACTTCATCAACCATTAATGGCATGAGCAACGGGATAGGGACACTAATGAGAGTTGCAAATATGGCAATAATGTTAGCAAACAGTAATTTGGACTTGTGTTTTTTTACTTGAGTTATTAACCAAGAACGGCTAATAGTGTCTTCTGAATTGTTCATTGTAATGAGAATAAGTCCTATTTAGTTTGATGGCCGCATTCTACTGCGTTCTCTTGATAATGGAAGTCTCAATTTAATTGGAAGTTAATATGAAAATAGAACATTACCAACGCTTAACCAAACAAGCCGTTGCATTAATTGAATCAGAAACCGATCTAACTGCTAATCTTGCTAATATCAGTTCATTATTATTCATGGAATTGGATGACTTGAATTGGGCGGGTTTCTATTTAATGAAGCAGGATCAAGCTAAGGAAAAAGACGAACTTGTACTGGGTCCTTTCCAAGGTCAACCTGCTTGTGTGCGAATTCCGGTAGGGCGTGGAGTGTGTGGAACTGCGGTTGCGTCGAATACAGTTCAGCGCATTCATGATGTTCATGAGTTCGAAGGTCACATCGCTTGTGACGCTGCAAGTAACTCAGAAATCGTTATTCCGTTCTCGATTGGCGGAAAAATCGCGGGCGTTCTTGATATTGATAGCCCAAATGTTGGTCGTTTTTCTCAAATTGACGAGGACGGATTAACATTTTTCATGGCAGAAGTGGAAAAGCTGCTTAATTCGCACGCGAACAAGGCATAAATTATTCTCTTACTGTGGTTTTTCCCAAGCATCTCTCTATAATACGTAAAAATATTTTCTTAATGCTCGCGGAAAACCGCAAAAACCAGGAACCCACATGGAAAACACTGAAAAGTTAAAAAACAGCAAAGAAGTTATCGCATATATTGCTGAATGTTTCCCTAAATGCTTTACTCTAGAAGGTGAAGCGAAGCCACTTAAAATTGGTATTTTTCAAGATCTTGCTGAACGTCTAAATGAAGACGAAAAAGTAAGTAAGACTCAGCTTCGTGCAGCGTTAAGACAGTACACATCATCATGGCGTTACCTGCACGGCGTAAAAGCTGGCGCAGAACGTGTTGACCTAGACGGCAACGCGTGTGGCACACTAGAAGAAGAGCACGTTGAACACGCTAAAGCTACACTTGCAGAAAGCAAAGCGAAAGTTCAGGCTCGTCGTAAAGAACAAGCACAAAAAGCTCGTGAAGAAGGCAAAGCGAAACCTAAGGCGAAGAAAGCTCAACAGCCTCGTCGTCAAGCGCCTAAAGCACCAAAAGTAGAAAAGCCTGTAGAAACACGCGCTTTGAACGCTGACGAATTCATCGCTGGCAAAGAAGTAAATGTGAACATGGGTAAAGGAAACATGGCTGCGACCATTGTTGAAATCAATAAGGAAGATGTGCGTGTTCAGTTAGCAAACGGCCTACAAATGGTTGTTAAAGCGGAGCACTTGCGCGCTTAAAGGAGATACTCCTACGCATGAAATGCCGTTCAAAATTGACACTGATTGCTGCTAGCTTTTGGCTAGCAGCTTCAGCTCAGGCTCTTGAAGCCAAATTAGATCAGGACGATTTACCTCTACTCGCTCCTGAGGTCCAACACGAAACTGCTAGTAAACGTGTTACTTCTCGATTTACTCGTTCTCACTATAAACACTTCAATCTCAACGATGATTTCTCTCAAGCTATCTTTAATCGTTACTTAGAGATGCTGGATTATAATCGTAATATCTTCACTCAAGCTGATATTGACTCTTTCTCTGCGTCATCTAAACAAATTGATGATCAGCTGAAATCGGGCAATAACCAGATTGCATTCGATGTTTATAATCTGTCTATGCAGAAGCGTTTTGAACGTTTTCAATATGCATTGTCTTTGCTAGATACAGAGATTAAGTTTGATACCGATGAAAGTATTGAGCTCAATCGTAGTGAAGCTGAGTGGCCAAAAGATATCGCTGAAGTGAATGAGCTTTGGAGAAAACGCGTTAAATATGATGCGTTGAATCTAAAACTTACTGGTAAAGAGTGGCCAGAGATTCAAGAAGTTTTGGAAAAGCGTTACAACAATGCGATGAAGCGTATTACGCAATCGCATAATGAAGATGCTTTCCAGATCTACATGAACGCATTTGCGCGTGAAGTTGATCCTCACACAAGTTACCTTTCTCCAAGAAATGCAGAACAATTCCAATCTGAGATGAACCTATCTCTAGAAGGTATTGGTGCTGTGCTTCAGATGACAGACGACTACACCGTTATTCGCTCTTTAGTTGCTGGTGGCCCTGCGTCAAACAGCAAACAATTGAGTGATGGAGACCGCATTGTTGGTGTTGGTCAAGATGGCGAAGAAATTGTTGATGTTATCGGCTGGCGTTTAGACGATGTAGTACAACTTATTAAAGGCCCTAAAGGGACCAAAGTTAAGCTACAGATCTTGCCAGATGGTAAAGATGCAAAAAGTCACGTTGTCACAATTGTTCGCGATAAGATTCGTTTAGAAGACCGCGCTGTTAAATCAGAAGTGATCGAGAAAGACGGCAAGAAAATTGGTGTATTAGAAGTACCAAGTTTCTACGTTGGCCTTTCTAAAGATACCGATAAACTGATCACCGAGCTTAAAGAGCAAGGTGTTGAAGGTATTATTGTTGACCTCCGAAACAACGGTGGTGGTGCACTGACTGAAGCAACTGAACTCTCTGGTTTGTTTATCAAAGAAGGACCTGTTGTTCAGGTTCGTGATAGCTACGGTCGTGTCAAAGTGAACAGCGATACTGATGGTCAAATCAGTTACCAAGGCCCGTTAACGGTATTGGTGAATCGCTACAGTGCTTCAGCGTCTGAAATCTTCGCAGCAGCGATGCAAGATTATGGCCGTGCAATTATCTTGGGTGAAAACTCTTTCGGTAAAGGTACGGTGCAACAGCATCGCTCTTTGAATCATATTTATGATTTGTTCGATAAAGAGTTAGGCTACGTTCAATACACAATCCAAAAATTCTACCGAATCAATGGTGGTAGTACGCAAAACAAGGGTGTAGTACCTGATATTGCTTACCCAACGCCAATTGATCCTGCAGATACTGGTGAAAGTGTTGAAGACAACGCTCTTCCTTGGGACAGCATCGACAAAGCGAAGTACTCAGTGTTACAGCGTAACGATGAGCAGATCGCAGCGTTGACGGCTAAACACGAAGCTCGTATCGCAACAGACATGGAATTTGGCTTTATCGCGCAAGATATTGAAAAATATAAGGCAGATAAAGACGACAATGACCTTTCTCTGAATGAAAAGGTTCGTCAACAAGAGAGTGATGATGCGGATGCGCTTCGTCTAGAGCGTATTAACCAACGTCAAAAAGCCGCTAAGTTAGAGGCATTTAAAACGTTGGATGATATTCCAAAAGACTACGAAGCCCCGGATGCTTATCTTGATGAATCAGTTGCTATCATGCTGGATATGATCAAGAAATAAACAAAATACCTGTTATAAGGTGATTGTTTAAAGACGTACTATTTGAAAAGCGAGCTTAGGCTCGCTTTTTTTGTACCTGTGTTCTTGCCTCGAATAATGTCATGTTAACGGCATGCTTCCTCGCTTTTTAACTTGCTGCAGAACCACTGTTATTTGATTTTCGGCTGTGAAGTACACTGTAAAAATAACTAAACTTAAGTATTATTTTTCGAGTGATAATGACATTTAAGTTACTTCGCACTTAAAATTTAGTGACTTAGATCATATTTTTTCGCTTTCTATTCATTACGTGCCTAAGCTTAAAGAAAACGAGGGGACGCTTATGAAATGGATTCTACTATTTTTATCTTGTTTAAGTTTTGTGGCTTTTGGGAGCGAGGTCGCTTCGAGTAACCAACAATCAAAAAGTGATAGTAATCTATCTCATTTTGACCTTCCTTTGCTGCTTGGTGATTGGTATTTGATGAATCCTGATCCTGAGCAAGGCACTGAAAACTTTAGAGCGATCAAGCTCACTCTTGATTCAAACTACTCATTCACTATCGATATCCAAAAGAAAGACTACAGTGTCGATCATTGGGAAGGTTTGTATAACGCCAATGAAGACACGATTATTTTGGGTTTGAATACCTCAGAACCTCAGGTTTACGCGTACAGCAGTAATCACAACATGCTGAATCTTAACGGTGTTATGTTCACTAAGGCCTTGCCAAATGCATTGGCGGGAATCTGGTCAAGTGCCCAACTGTCTGGAAGCGATCTACGTGCGAGTAACATTCAAAAAATGGATTTAGTCCTTCAGCCGGACTTTATATTCATGTTCCGAGTATCAGATGAAGAAGGTGGTGAAGTCATTCGTCGCGGGGTGTATTACACAGAAGGCGATCAACTAGTGTTACTTTATGAGAACGGTGAACACGGCACTCGATATACACTGAACAGCGATGTGTTAACGCTGCAAGGTGAAGAGGGAGATATGTTTGCGGTACTCAATCGCATTCGATAATCGTGAGTTTTAGCAGTAACGGCGTACTCGTTGATAATATTGTGCACAGTTCATTTCTTAGGCGTTCCTGTCTGATTTGATTGATAAAATAGCAAAACATGGAGGCATTTTCTTACAATGCCTCCTTTTTTTAATATTCCCCTTGTTTTATTGGCGCTCAACCTTTAGATATATACAGTTAAAAAATAATTACGTATAACGATCAAAAGGAACCCGTCATGGCACATACACCTCAAGCCAAGTATCGTAAAGATTATCAATCACCATCTCACACGATTTCTGAAATCGATCTTACTTTCGATTTGTACGACTCAGCATCCATTGTTACGGCTGTTTCTAGTGTTAAGCAGGAGAAAGACAGCACGACATTAGTACTTGATGGTGAAGGCTTGAAGTTGGTTTCTGTTTTGGTAGAAGGTAAAGAGTGGACTCAATATGAACAGTCTGAAACTCAACTTACGCTGAATGACCTTCCAAAAGAATTTACTCTAACCATCGTTACCGAAGTTAACCCTGAAGGGAACAGTGCACTTGAAGGCTTGTACAAGTCGGGTGGCGCGTTCTGTACTCAATGTGAAGCTGAAGGTTTCCGCCGTATCACTTACTACATGGATCGCCCAGATGTGTTGGCGAAATTCACTACAACGGTAATTGCAGACAAAGCAGAGAACCCATTCTTATTAAGTAATGGTAACCGTGTAGATGAAGGTGAAGCTGAAAACGGTCGTCATTGGGTGAAGTGGCAAGACCCACATCCAAAACCAGCGTACTTGTTTGCTTTAGTAGCGGGTGACTTTGATGTACTTCGTGACGCATACACTACACAATCGGGTCGTAAAGTTGACCTGGAAATCTTTGTTGATAAGGGCAATCTAGACCGTGCGAGCCACGCGATGGTTTCTTTGATTAACTCAATGAAGTGGGACGAAGAACGTTTCAATCTTGAATACGACTTAGACATCTACATGATCGTAGCCGTTGATTTCTTCAACATGGGTGCGATGGAAAACAAAGGCTTGAACGTATTCAATTCGAAGTTCGTTCTAGCAAACGACCAAACTGCAACGGATACAGATTACCTAGGTATTGAAGCAGTAATCGGCCATGAATATTTCCACAACTGGACAGGTAACCGAGTGACGTGTCGCGATTGGTTCCAGTTAAGTCTGAAAGAAGGCTTAACGGTATTCCGTGACCAAGAATTCTCATCTGATCTTGGTTCTCGCGCAGTAAACCGTATTAACAATGTACGTATCATTCGCGGTCCACAATTTGCAGAAGATGCTAGCCCAATGTCTCATCCAATTCGTCCAGAAAAAGTGATAGAAATGAATAACTTCTATACTTTGACCGTGTACGAAAAGGGCAGTGAAGTGATCCGTATGATCCACACATTGTTGGGCGAAGATGGTTTCCAAAAAGGCATGAAGCTGTACTTCGAACGTCACGATGGTACGGCTGCAACATGTGAAGACTTCGTCGCGGCAATGGAAGATGCGTCGGGCGTTGACTTATCTCAGTTCCGCTTATGGTACAGCCAGTCTGGTACGCCGACGCTGTCTGTTGAAAGTAAGTACGACGCAGAGAAGAAACAGTACACGCTAACAACTCGCCAAGTAACAGCGCCAACTCATGAGCAAACGGAAAAGCAGGCTCTGCATATTCCTCTTGATATCGAGCTGTACACAGCTGCGGGTGAAGTTGTTGAGTTACAATGTAACGGTAAGCCAGTTCATAATGTATTAGATGTGAAAGAAGCAGAGCAAACGTTCGTGTTTGAAAACGTTTCTGAGCAACCGATCCCATCATTACTTCGTGAATTTTCTGCGCCAGTGAAATTGGAATATGACTACTCAGATGAAGAACTGATCTTCCTAATGGTAAATGCACGCAATGAGTTCTCTCGTTGGGATGCGGGTCAAATGCTATTAGCGAAGTACATCCGCAGTAACGTTGAGAAGGTTCAACAGGGTCAAGCGTTTGAGCTTTCTGATTCTGTTGTTGATGCATTCCGTGGCGTACTGCTGAGTGATTCACTAGAGCCTGCGTTTATTGCAGAAATGCTTTCTCTACCAAGCCACAATGAAGTATCAGGTTGGTATGAGCGTGTTGATATTGATGCGGTCGCATCGGTTCTTAACTCGATGAAAGTTACATTAGCTGCAGAACTTGAAGACGAGTTAGCGGCGGTTTATCACAGCCACGCACTAACAGAATACACGATCGATCACGATTCGATTGGTAAGCGTACTCTACGTAAAGTTTGCTTAAGTTACTTAGCTCATACTGGGCAGGGTAATGACTTGGTTGTTGCGATGTATCAACAAGCGAATAACATGACAGATACGATGGCAGCAATGGGCGCGGCAAACAGTGCACAACTACCATGTCGTGAAACCTTGATGGTGGATTACAGTGACAAGTGGAAACACGATGGTCTTGTTATGGATAAGTGGTTTGCATTGCAAGGTACAAACCCAAGTTCAAACGCACTTGAAGTGATCAAAGCGTCGATGTCGCACCAGGCGTTCAGTTTGAAGAACCCGAACCGTACCCGTAACTTGGTCGGTTCATTCTTAAACATGAACCCGGTTCAATTCCACGACAAGTCTGGTCAAGGCTATGCATTTGCAGGCGAGATCTTACGTGAACTGAACAGCAGCAACCCGCAAGTGGCTTCACGTCTGATTGATCCACTTCTTAAATTCCGTAAGTACGACGATGAACGCCAAGCTCTGATCAAAAAAGAACTAGAGACGCTAAAGAACATGGACAACCTAGCAAAAGACTTGTTTGAGAAAGTGACGAAAGCACTAGAGGCTTAAGTCAGCGCGCATTCAGGTAACTGTTTGCTACAACGAAAGGTCATCAGTGGTAGAGAATATCTGCCACTGATTTTTTGTTTCTGGTTCATCGAATTTTCGATAAGCTAGAGCAGCTTCAAGTTCAGTTTCACCGTCAGACATCTAAAAGTGCCAAAAAACACTGGCACTGTATATTTATACAGGTATCGTATGAATCGCTATATTTTCCAACTTAACATCTCATATCAGCAGTTTTTGGCCAGCTATTCTGGTACGGCAAGTAAAGTTCAAGTGATAACAACAACAGGTTTACGCTTACAGTTACCTGCAACTCGATTCAGACCATTTCTTACACAAATAGGGGTTAGAGGGCAGTTTAGGCTGACAACTGACCAAAAAAATAAGTTTATTAAGTTAGAAGCTCTGTAAACCTTGGCATGCCTAGTGAGTTAAAAGGAATCTTAATCACATAATCAAACATTTCACCTCTTACCACCTCCAAAATAATTAACTATTTCTCAATAATGCTTTTACAATAAATGAATGCATTACCTTTGCTTAACTCGTTAGTAGAAAAGCGCTCAACGGCACGTTTCAAACACCAGATTAAGTGATCCCCCTAATAATAAAATATAATTCTAATTGTGGAGTGTGACTATGACCGCACGTGAAACTGTGGTTCCAGTTTTACTTGAAAAAGTTTACAAGCTGATTCAAGACAAACTTGACCTTGCTCATCGACCTCTCGTAACTCAACTTGCTCAACACTTGTTTAGTAACGTTTCTCACGACGATCTGACTCAGAGAAACGAATCCGATTTATACGGTGCTGTAGTTAGCTTATGGCATCACATCAATGAAAAGAAAGCCGACGAAATCTCTGTACGCGTTTTCAACCCGACGGTAAGTCGTCAAGGTTGGCAGTCTACTCATACTATCGTTGAGATAGTCGTTCCAGACAGCCCATTCCTTGTTGATTCCGTAAAAATGGCATTGACTCGCCTAGACCTTTCTTCTCACCTTATGCTTCATAACCCAACACAAATCTCTCGCTCAGATAAGGGCAGTGTTGTCGGTGTAAGCAATAACGAAGGTGCATTCCAATCGCTTTTCCATATTGAGGTTGACCGTCTTAGCAGTAAAGCTGAAATGACAGCTCTTAAAACGGAACTGCTGGATATCTTTACCGATACTAGCTTAGTTGTGAACGATTGGTTGAAGATGGTAGAACGACTTGAAGAAGTAACCAATCAAGTAGAAAAGCAGAAAGAGAGCATTCCTGTAGATGGCCAACGTTTTGATGAAACGTTGGCGTTTCTTCGTTGGTTAGGTGAACACAACTTTACATTCATGGGTTATAAGGAATATGACCTAGTTTCAGTTAACGGCGACACTGAACTGCAACCGACCAAGGAGCAAGGTCTTGGTTTGTTTGCGAACTCAGATCGTGTACGTAACGTTAAGCTATCTGAGTTTTCTGATTCGGCACGTCTTGAAGCGAAAAAGCCTTATGTGCTTATCGTAACCAAGGGCAACACGGCTTCACGCATTCACCGCCCAGCTTACAACGATTACATTGGTATTAAGAAATTCGATAAGAACGGTAAGGTCATTGGTGAGCACCGCTTTACTGGTCTTTACACTTCTGCTGTTTATAACCAAACCGTTGAAACGATTCCTCTAGTTCGTGAGAAAGTAGAGCGTATCCTAAATGCGAGTGGTTACCGTGAGGGGTCATACTCTTACAAAGCTTTGCACAACATTCTTGAAAATTACCCACGTGATGAACTGCTGCAAGCTCGAGAAGAAGAGCTACTAGAAGTCGGTACGGGCGTAGTACAAATGCAAGATCGCGATCTCCTGCGTCTGTTTGTTCGCAAAGACCCGTTTGGTCGTTTCTTTAGCTGCATGGTTTACGTAACAAAAGATCGTTACAACACTGAGCTTCGTCGCCAAACACAGCGCATCTTGAAACAGTACTTTGGTTGTGAAGAAGAGGTTGAATTTACAACGTACTTCTCTGAAAGCCCGCTAGCAAGAACGCACTATATTGTTCGTGTTGATAACAACAACATGGATGTGGACGTGAAAACAATTGAGCAAAATTTAATGGAAGTATCGTCTACGTGGGATGACCGTCTGTCTGAATCTATCATTGCAAACTTCGGTGAAAGCAAAGGTCTTCCATTGTCGAAAGAGTACATGCGTGCATTCCCACGTTCGTACAAAGAAGACATGATGCCAGGTTCTGCTGTTGCCGACATTGAACGTTTAGAAGCGCTAAGTGAAGACAACAAACTGGGTATGCTTTTCTACCGTCCTCAAGAAGAAGCGGCAGATTCAAAAGCCGTTCGTTTGAAGTTGTTCTATCACAGCGATGAGCCAATTCACCTTTCTGATGTTATGCCAATGCTTGAAAACTTTGGCCTACGCGTTATCGGTGAATCTCCATATGAAGTGCGTAAAACCAACGGTGTGACCTATTGGATCCTTGATTTCTCTATGCTGCACAAGAGCGATAAGACCATTGATCTTCGTGAAGCTCGCGATCTTTTCCAACAAGCCTTTGCGGCAATCTGGGCGGGTGAGTTAGACAGCGATGGTTTCAACCGCTTAGTACTTGGCGCTGGTCTTTCTGGCCGTGAAATCTCAATCTTACGTGCTTATGCTCGTTACATGCGTCAAGTTGGTTTCCCATTCAGCCAACAATACATTGAAGACACATTGTCTCATTACCCAGAATTAGCGAAAGGGCTAGTGAGCCTATTCGGCAAGCGTTTTAACCCGAAACTGAAGGGCAGCGTAAAAGGCCAACAAGATCTTATTAAGAAGATCACTGAACAGTTGGATCATGTAGAAAGCTTGGATGATGATCGTATCATTCGTCGCTACATGGAAATGATCACTGCAACGCTTCGTACTAACTACTACCAAGTAGACGAGAATAAGCAGTCTAAACCTTGGTTGGCTCTGAAAATGAGACCAAGCGAGATTCCAGATATCCCTGCGCCGGTTCCTGCGTTTGAGATCTTCGTTTACGCACCAGATATTGAGGGTGTTCATCTACGTGGCGGTAAAGTAGCACGCGGTGGTTTACGTTGGTCAGACCGTCAAGAGGACTTCCGTACTGAGATTCTAGGCCTAGTTAAAGCGCAACAAGTTAAGAACACGGTTATCGTACCGGTTGGTGCTAAAGGTGGTTTCGTTTGTAAGCGTCAACACATGATGTCTGGCCGAGACGAGATCTTTGCTGAAGGTCAACGTTGTTACAAGCGCTTCATCCGTGCATTGCTAGACGTTTCAGACAACATCATTGAAGGTGAGGTTATCCCACCTAAGAGCGTTGTTCGTCACGATGAAGATGACCCATACTTGGTTGTTGCAGCCGATAAAGGCACCGCGACATTCTCAGATCTAGCGAACTCAGTAGCTGAAGAGTACAACTTCTGGCTAGGTGATGCGTTTGCATCGGGTGGCTCTAACGGTTACGACCACAAAGCCATGGGTATCACGGCGAAAGGTGGCTGGGAATCGGTTAAACGTCACTTTCGCGAAATGGGTATTAACTGTCAAAGCACAGACTTCACTGCCATTGGTGTGGGTGATATGGCGGGTGACGTATTTGGTAACGGTATGCTGCTATCTAAGCACATTCGCTTGCAAGCTGCGTTTAACCACATGCACATCTTCATTGACCCGAATCCAGAATCAGCATCAAGCTGGGTAGAGCGTGACCGTCTGTTTAATCTGCCTCGTTCAAGTTGGGAAGATTACAATAAAGACCTGATTTCTCAAGGTGGTGGCATCTTCTCTCGCCGAGCGAAGTCTATCTCTTTGACACCAGAAATTCAGAAAATGCTGGGTACCAAGAAAGCATCAATGGCACCAAACGACTTGATCAAAGCGATCTTGTCTATGAAAGTTGATCTACTTTGGAACGGCGGTATTGGTACTTACGTTAAGTCTTCTAGTGAGACTCATACCGATGTGGGTGACCGTGCAAATGACGTGCTACGTATCGATGGCCGTGACCTGAAAGCTAAGGTTGTTGGTGAAGGCGGTAACTTGGGTATGACTCAATTGGGTCGTATTGAATACGCTCTAACGGGCGGTCGAGTTAATACTGACTTTGTCGATAACGTTGGTGGTGTAGATTGCTCGGATAACGAAGTTAACATTAAGATCTTCTTGAATGGCTTGGTGTCTAATGGTGATCTTACCGTTAAGCAACGTAACCAAGTTCTTGAATCTATGGAAGATGAAGTAGGTGAAATCGTACTAGACGACGCTTACTGCCAAGCTGAGTCTATCTCTGTTACTGAGCATCAAGGTGTAGGCTTAGTGAAAGAGCAAATCCGCTTTATCCACACAATGGAAAAAGCCGGGTACTTAGACCGTGGTTTGGAATACATCCCAGATGACGAAACGCTGCTAGAACGTGAGAAGCAGGGCCAAGCACTAACAAGACCAGAGCTATCAGTATTGATCGCTTACGGTAAAATGGTTCTAAAAGAAGATCTTGTGAGTGATGACATTGCGAATGATGAGTTCCATGCTCAACAACTGATGCAATACTTCCCAACAGAGTTACGCCGTAACTACTCTCAGCACATGGATAACCATCCACTTCGTGCAGAGATCATTGCGACTGCGCTTGCTAACCAAATGGTTAACGAGATGGGCTGTAACTTCGTGACTCGCTTGCAAGAAGAGACGGGCGCGAACATTGTTGATATTGCGAATGCTTACGCGGCATCACGTGAAATCTACGGCCTGGGTAAGGTATTGAAGAGCATCCGTGAACTGGACAACATCTCAAGTTCTGAAGCTCAATACGAATTGCTTTACCATGTACGTCGTACGCTTCGTCGTCTAGCACGCTGGTTGCTAAGAAACCGTACCGGTAAACAGTCAGTGAATGCATTGATTGAGCTTTACCAAGGTGATGTCGTCGCAATTACTGAGAAGCTGGATGAAAACCTAGTGGCTTCAGAAGTAGAAGAGCATCAAGCAATGGCTCAAGTATGGATTGACCAAGGTGTAAACGCTGAGCTGGCTAATTCAGTGGCTCGTTTGTCTAGCCTGTACTCAGCACTGGATATATCCACAGTGGCTCGTGAAACAGGTAAAACAGTACAGCAAGCGTCTAAGCTTTACTTCAACCTAGGCGACCGTTTGTCACTGCACTGGTTCTTGAAGCAAATCAATGGCCAAGCTATAGACAACAACTGGCAAGCACTGGCGCGTGCAGCATTCAGAGAAGATCTGGATTGGCAGCAACGCCAGTTAACTGGTCAAGTACTTAACTGTGGTTGTGCTTCAGATATCGATGTGATTAAAGCGCTTGATGACTGGATGGAAAGTAACTCTGTTTCTCTACATCGTTGGGAAAGCATCCTAAACGAATTCAAAGTAGGTTCTGTTCATGAGTTTGCTAAGTTCTCAGTAGCACTGCGTGAATTGATGCTGTTGAATCTAAACTGCATGTCGAAAGATTAGTCACTAGACAAAACGAAAAATATAAGGGCAGGCCACAAGGTCTGCCTTTTTCGTTTCGGTAAAGTGGAATCAATAGAACTTACGATTTTTGAAGGACCAACCTCGACGGACACGTTGTTTGTTGTTAAGTGAGCTGGTGGTTGTACTAAGGTTGAGATTAGAAATGGGCTAATAACCTGAAGAAACGATAACGTTTGCTTAATAATGAACCTCATTCGTTAGCAAACTCGATTATCTTACCCTTACAGACAGTAATAGATTGAATAGTTGGGTAAATAAGTAAATAATATCGCCCCGTTTACACGGGGCTTTTTTCTATCGGAGGCACAATGCTTTACCGTCTAGCCAGGACTGGCTTTTTCCAACTTGATGCCGAAAAGGCACATGATCTTGCAATTCAAAATTTCAAACGCTTCACAGGCACACCAATTGATCTTTTGTATCGCCAACAATTACCTCATCGACCTGTAGAGTGCATGGGTCTTACTTTTAAAAACCCAGTTGGCCTAGCGGCCGGCCTAGATAAAAACGGCGAATGTATTGATGCATTTGGCGCAATGGGTTTTGGTTTCGTTGAAGTAGGAACAGTGACTCCACGTCCACAAGCGGGTAACGACAAACCTCGTTTATTCCGCCTTGTAGAAGCTGAAGGTATCATCAACCGCATGGGCTTTAACAACCTAGGCGTCGACAACCTTGTTGAGAATGTTAAGAAGTCGAACTACGATGGCATCTTAGGCATTAACATTGGTAAGAATAAAGACACACCAATTGAAAAGGGCGCTGAAGATTACTTGATCTGTATGGAGAAGGTATATCAATACGCTGGTTACATTGCTGTGAACATCTCTTCACCAAACACTCCAGGACTTCGTTCTCTACAATACGGCGAAGCTCTAGACGATCTATTGTCTGAACTTAAAACGAAACAATCTGAACTGGAAGAGAAGCATGGTAAATATGTTCCTCTTGCTCTTAAGATTGCTCCGGATCTAAGCGACGACGAAATTCGCCAAATTTGTGAATCATTGATCAAAAATAAGATCGATGGTGTGATCGCAACAAACACAACATTGGATCGTTCAATCGTTGAAGGTATGAAACATTGTGATGAAGCGGGTGGCCTAAGTGGACGTCCTGTTCAATCTCGTAGTACTGAAGTAGTTCGTAAACTTCACGAAGAGCTGGGTGACAAACTGCCGATCATTGGAGTAGGTGGTGTTGACTCGTATGTTGCTGCAAAAGAGAAAATGATGGCGGGCGCGAAGCTTGTACAGGTTTACTCTGGTTTCATCTACAAAGGCCCAGGCCTAGTTGGCGACATCGTTAAAAATCTATAAGCTGAAAATTGCTTTTATTTTTGAAAAGCGACAATCTGGCATCGTCTTACTAAAAGAGACACTGTAACTCACTGAGTTGTAGAGAAAAGCGATAAGAAAGAGGAATTCATTTCCTCTTTTTTTTTGCCTATTGCTCAGTAAAATTACTGTAATTGAAGGTAATTTTGCGTTTTACCTAATGGAATGGTTCAACAGTGTGAGACGAAATGATGCTTAAACCTAGCGATACATGGAGTTGGTATTACGATGAGCAGCAATGTTCATTAATGCTAAACCTCGGAGAGGATATGATTTTCAAAACGAATCTGGTCCGAAATAAGCTGGTGGACTGCGCGTTTCGAGATAATGAATTCACCGTTGATGACGCATCTTCATACCAAACCTTCAAAGAACAAATTTCTGGCTTAGAACTGTCTGAGCCTCGTCAAGCTGAATTAGCACTCTATTGTGTGGCAGCAAAGCGTTTCCATAAGCCTGTACAGCCTAAGAGTTGGTTCTTCGACTCACAAGGTACTGGCCATGAATATCCTCAAGAAGGGGATATTGTACAAATGAATAACGAGCATAGCTTAGGGTATTTCATTGTATTAGAAGTGGGAGAGTGTGCGAGCCTATGTGCATTTGTTGACCTAGAAGAGTTCCTGTTAACGCCTTCAAAAGGACTGCGATTTGGAGACTCAATCAAGGTGATGCACGATAGAATGGTAGACGCGAACGCTATCCTTCATCAGACACACATAGCGATGGTAGGTTAACCTCTAATCTAGCACATCATTTCAACCACGCATCGCAGCACACAAACGTATAAACCTTCCTCAGAATCGGCTCATTAGCCGATTTTTTTGTGCCTAAAAAACCTCATCCTGATAAATACATCACGGCTTAACCATTTAAATAGTGAACTTACGACTATTTTTTCACCTTAATTTCTGCCCGTTTTCATCGCCAGAAGAGTAAATCTACCGTCTTTATTCCCTGTTTTTGGTCTTTTGTAGTTAAATTTCACCCATAAATCTCATTTGGTATATACCAGTTTTGAGGTGAATATAAATTCACATCGCTGCTTTGGTTAATAAATGGTCAGAAATGAAGTTGGTTTGATAGGTCTTATGTTCTAAGGGGATGTGGGTAAGCGATCGCTTCAAGACTGTGCATTTGCTAGCCAGTTAGTCGAAAGATTCAATGAAAAGACGTGTTTAGTGTGATGCTCTAGTTACAAATTCAGGTATAATCGAACTCATTTTTATCAATAAAAGAACACTATGAATCAATATCTAGCGGTTACCTCAAACGGCCTTGAGAATTTATTAGTTGAAGAACTAACCCAACTAGGGATTACAAACGCAAAACCTGTTCAAGCAGGTGTTAAATTCAAAGCGACCAATGAGCAAATTTATCGTTGTTGTTTGTGGAGCCGTTTGGCTTCTCGATTTGTACGTGTCCTTTCTGAATTCACTTGTATGGACGACATGGATTTGTACCTATCAACCACTGCGGTTAACTGGGTAAATCAATTCCATAGCTCTAAGCGTTTTGTTGTTGACTTCAATGGTACGAACAACGAAATCCGTAATAGCCAATACGGTGCAATGAAAGTAAAAGATGCCGTTGTTGATTGCTTTGAGAAGAAATCTCTGCCTCGTCCTTCTATCAGCAAAGAGAACCCAGATGTTCGTATTCACGTTCGTCTACACCGTGATAAAGCGATTCTTGGTGTTGATATGGTTGGCAGCGGTCTTCATCAACGTGGTTACCGTCCAGAATCAGGTCGCGCACCTCTGCGTGAGACGCTTGCTGCAGCGATTCTTCTCCGTAGTGGTTGGGATGCAACGAAACCTTTCCTAGATCCAATGTGTGGTTCAGGTACGTTAGTGATTGAAGCGGCAATGATGGCTGCAAACATGGCTCCTGGTGTTAAACGCCAGAAGTGGTGTTTTGAATCACTAGAAGATTTCGAACCAGAGCTTTGGGCTGAAGTTAAAGCTGAAGCGAACGTTCAAGGTCGTCGTGGCGTTAAGAAAGTAGAATGTAAGTTCTATGGTTACGACAACGACGAACGCATGATCAAAACAGCGCGTGACAATGCTCGTCGTGCTGGTGTTGAAGAGTTGATTGAATTCGAAGTAGGTGATGCTGCAAAACTTAAGCGTCCTACCGAGTTTACTGATGGTGTGATTGTTTCTAACCCACCTTATGGTGAGCGTCTTGGTACCGAGCCGGGTCTTATTGCACTTTACACAGCATTCGGTGCACAGCTTAAAGCTGAATTTGGTGGCTGTAACGCATCTATCTTCTCTAGCTCAGACGAGCTACTAAGCTGCTTACGCATGCGTGCAGATAAACAGTTCAAGTTGAACAACGGTGCGTTACCGTGTCACCAAAAGAACTACTCAATTTCAGATCGTCCGATGTCAGAGCGTCCATCAGGCGAGCAAGAACAATTGATTGCACCTGATTTCGCGAACCGTCTTAAAAAGAACATCGGTAAAATTGGCAAGTGGGCTAAGAAAGAGCAATTAGATTGCTACCGTATCTACGACGCTGACCTACCAGAATACAATGTAGCGATTGATGTATACCCAGGTCACCTTGTGATTCAAGAATACGCAGCGCCTAAAGATGTACCGGAAGAGAAGGCAAAACGTCGCTTAACCGATATCATCCGTGCTTCTATTCAAGTAACAGGCGTAGAAGCAAACAACGTTGTGCTTAAAGTTCGTCAGAAACAGAAAGGCCGTTCTCAATACCAGAAATTGGCTCAAGACTCATCGAACTTAGAAGTGAACGAGTATGGCGTTAAGCTGATTGTTAATCTTCATGATTACCTAGATACCGGGTTGTTCCTAGATCATAAGATCACTCGTCGTCGTATCGGTGAGATGGCCGCAGGTAAGGATTTCCTAAACTTGTTTGCTTATACAGGAAGTGCATCTGTTCATGCTGCTGTGGGTGGTGCTCGTTCTACAACTACTGTTGATATGTCTAATACCTACCTAGAGTGGGCGAAAGAGAACATGGAGCTTAACGGTCGTGTTGGTCGTCAACATCAGTTTGTTCAAGCTGACTGTCTACAATGGCTAGCTAAAGAGCAGGGTTCTTATGATCTGATCTTTATCGATCCACCTACGTTCTCTAACTCAAAGCGTATGGATCAATCTTTCGATGTTCAACGTGATCACATTCAGCTGATGGAAAACCTTAAACGTCTTCTTCGTGAAGAAGGCACGATTGTGTTCTCTAACAACAAGCGTCACTTCAAAATGGACTTGGAAGCTCTAGATGAGTTAGGTCTTAAGGCTCAGAATATCTCAGCGAAGACACTTCCATTGGACTTCTCTCGCAATAAGCACATTCATAACTGCTGGTTGATTACACATAAGTAGTTAAGAGATCGTATAAGGATATATAGTGCTGACTCTCTACAGTACAGAAGGGTGCCATCTATGTGAGATGGCATTCCAACTCACGGAACAGTTAAACATTAGCCATCACGTCAACGTTGTTGACATTGCATTTGATGATGAGCTCTTTTCCCGTTACGGGGTCACTATTCCGGTGCTCAAATTTGAAAGCTCTGACCTTTCTCAAAGCTCAGAGCTTAACTGGCCATTTGGCTTGTTAGAACTTAATGATTGGTTAAAGAAGAATGGCATTACTTACAATTCATAATGGGCAATTAGCGTTTGGTGATCACCCATTATTAGATCGTGCGGACTTCGTGCTGCAAGAAAACGAACGTGTATGTTTAGTAGGGCGCAATGGCGCTGGTAAGTCGACATTGATGAAAATCCTATCTGGAAACATCATCATGGACGACGGTAAGATGCAAATCACGCAAGATGTGGTTGTGTCTCGTCTAGAACAAGATCCACCGCGTAATGAACAAGGTACAGTTTATGACTATGTTGCTGGTGGCCTTGCTGAAATCGGCGAACAGCTGAAGATCTATCATGATCTTCTGGATCTCATCGCGACAGACCCAAGTGAAAAGAATCTAAACCGCCTTACTCGCGTTCAAGAACAACTGGATCATGCTAATGCATGGCGTTTTGAAGATCGTGTAAGTAACGTATTGGCAGCACTTAAGCTGACTGCTGAAACCAAACTGACAGATTTGTCTGGTGGTTGGCAACGTAAAGCGGCACTTGCTCGTGCGCTTGTATGTGACCCTGACGTGCTTCTACTCGACGAACCGACTAACCACTTGGATGTTGCAACCATTGAATGGTTAGAGGGCTTCCTGAAAGACTTCCGCGGTTCAATCATCTTTATCTCGCATGACCGTGCGTTCATTAAATCGATGGCAACACGTATTGTCGATCTTGATCGCGGTAAATTGAGCTCTTTCCCGGGCGATTACGAAAATTACCTTGTTGAGAAAGAAGAGGCGCTTCGTGTTGAAGAAATGCAAAACGCTGAATTCGATAAGAAGCTTGCTCAAGAGGAAGTTTGGATTCGTCAGGGCATCAAAGCTCGTCGTACTCGTAACGAAGGCCGTGTTCGTGCGCTTAAGAAGCTACGTGAAGAACGTTTGAACCGTCGTGAAGTGCAGGGCAAAGCGATTATCCAGATCGACGATGGCCAGCGTTCAGGCAAGATTGTATTTGAAGCTGAGAATCTTAACTTTGGCTTTGAAGGCAAAGAAATTGTTAAGGACTTCAGCTTCAACATCATGCGTGGCGATCGTATCGCTCTGATTGGTCCTAACGGTTGTGGTAAGAGTACGGTACTTAAGCTGCTTCTTGACCAGCTTAAGCCTGATTCAGGTCGTTTGCATTGTGGTACTAAGCTTGAAGTCGCTTACTTTGACCAATACCGCGAAATTCTAGACCCTGAGAAGTCTGTAATTGATAACCTCGCGGATGGTAAGCAAGAAGTGACCGTAGGTGGCCGTGAGCGTCATGCTCTAAGCTACTTACAAGATTTCTTATTCTCTCCAAAACGTGCTCGCACTCCTGTTAAAGCACTATCTGGTGGTGAGAAAAACCGTCTGTTATTGGCGCGTATTTTCCTTAAGTCGAACAACTTGTTGATTCTCGATGAGCCAACCAACGATCTAGATATCGAAACTTTGGAACTTTTAGAAGATTTGCTTGCCAACTATCAGGGTACGCTGCTTTTAGTGAGTCACGATCGTCAGTTTGTTGATAACACAGTGATGACAAGTTGGATCTTTGAGGGTAATGGCGTTATTGAAGAATTTGTTGGTGGTTACCACGATGCTCAGCAGCAAAGAAAGCAAGCATTAGAGTACCGACAGGTTGAAAAGCCATCAAAGCCTGAGAAAGTAGTTGAGGAAACTCCCAAAACTGCGCCAGTTAAGGCTAAACCTAAGAAGTTATCGTATAAGCTACAACGAGAACTAGAAGCGCTACCAATGCGTTTGGAAGAATTGGAAACTCAAATTGAAACTCTTCAGGAAGAAGTCAACGATCCAAGCTTCTTTTCAAAATCTGTAGAGCAGACACAACCAGTTTTAGATAAGCTATCTGCAGCAGAGCAGGAGCTTGAAGTTGCTTTTGAGCGCTGGGAAGAGCTCGAGGCACTACAACAGGAAAGTTAAGAAGTAATAATGACTTGTACTAAATTTAAATTAACAACAGTTGCAGCGCTAGTTTTGGCTGCAACTAATGCCAATGCTGCGCTTTACAAGGTCGTTGAAGTCACTCCTTCAATTACAGGTGCCTCTGAAATCTATGGTGTGGCGATTCAACCTGGTGTTGCGACAGACGGAACGAATGAGCTTGCGTTAGGTTGCTTCGATTCAGCTGCAACCAACTGTACCGATAGTGCATTTAAACTTGCTGGTGAGACTCGCGATACGCTTGAAGCGGTAAGTTATCGTGAAGAAGTACCATTCGCAATGGATGCACCATTTCAGTACATTCAAGAGCGTGATGATTTTGAAAACTACTGCTATCGAGAGCTAAGATATTCTACATGTGAAAGCTGGGCTCAAAATCGTTGGAATGATACTTGGAATAAGGAAAGAAACGACCTTACTCATGTCAATGCGAAAGCCTTTGTTGAAGGTGGCGAAACCTTTGATAGCCGCAATACGGTAATTAACTCGCTTTATATAAACGATGCCGATGAAGTTGAGCCTTTGGGGGTTAAATCTGAAGGTGGTATTCGTAATAACGCGATGTTCACAACTACACCAAATGGGCCAACAGGCACTTCGGAAACTCGTGCATGGCACGCTATCAAAGCAAGTAACGACAAAGTTTACAATGTAGGTAGTGTATCTACGGAAGGAGCTAAAACGGATACGTCAGATACAACGTTTAGTTCAAAGGCGGCTATTTGGGATGGCACAATAACGAAAGAGATCGACTGGATTAGATCTGGTAACGCTCAACAGGGCGATTATTTTGCCCAAGGCAGCATGCGTTCAATTGTTGAATCGGACTCTCTTTTTTATGGTGTAGGCTATAATACTGCTGATGGAAACGGCGATCTACAAGATATGAATGCAAGTGTCTTTGTGAGTACTTCACTCGATCTCGCTACGGCAACGTGGACAACTACACAAATTAGCGGTGCAGAGGTTAAGTCTGGTTCATCTAACGATGATGCTAGATACAGTAACTCAGTAGCAACCGATATTAACGACAACTTGTTTGCAGTTGGATATTCAAAACGTAACGGTTATGTTCCCGAAAATGGTAGTGCCGGTAATAAGCCTTTTATTGTAACGGATGCTAAAAACCCAACAGCAACGTATTTGTCTGGCGGTATCTTCTTCAGTGGCTCAAGCGGTGAAGCTAAAGCGGTAAATAATTACAATGAACTTGTTGGCCAGATCGATGCGGAAACGACGCGTGAAGTCGATGGCAGCGAAAGAAGACACAGAGGCTTTATTTACCCTTACGATCTCCCGTCTTCAACTGATGAACGCCGTGTTGATATTTTTGGTGGTAAAGCATGGTGGTTAGATGACTTAACAAATGATGGTGATGCGTCTAGTCACAATAACCAATTTAGAATCATTGATGCGACGGATATCAATGATGCTGGCGTGATTTCAGCAACGGCTATCAAATGTACAGTCGACGGTAATGATAAGCCTTATGACACAACATCACACAACTCATACTGTGGTGGTGCCTCATCTAACGCAGTCGAAAAGGTTGTAGCTGTTAAGCTTATCCCAATCAAGGGAGCAAGGTATGACACTGGCTCTGACATTGATAGCGTAGTAACTCGTAGCACCGACACCGAGAAAGTTGAGCGCCAAGGTGGTAGCCTAGGTTGGTTAACTTTGACTGTGCTTGGTCTATTAGGGTTCCGCAGAAAATTTAAATAATTTTATCTCTTGAGCCCGAGTTCACAATTCTGAACTCGGGCTTTTTTTCACCTTGAGAAAAGTGAAAAATTGATCGATTCTTAAAGTTGGAGTCACAAAAACTCCGCAAAGTTGTAATCATTGTATGTTAGTAAATGGAACACCCGTATGAGGACTGCACTATGAAGAGACAAAAGCGTGATCGACTAGAACGAGCACAATCTCAAGGTTACAAAGCTGGTTTAAATGGACGGTCGCAAGAAGCTTGCCCATATAGCCAAATGGATTCTCGGTCTTATTGGTTAGGTGGTTGGCGAGACGCCAAAGATGATAGAAATGCAGGTCTCTATAAATAGATAGGGCGCAACGAATTCAAGGTCAGGGCTCCATTGTCTGTTGATTACAACGGCTGGAGCCTTGTTAGTTTCAGAACAACACAAAGACTCCCAGAGCTATGTAGCATTCTAGTTTCGCTATCATAAGCGTATCGCTGGTGGATTTATCCTGTTTCAAGCTTAATACGGGATACTTTAATGCACTATAACTAAATTTATTGGAACGAAAATAAAGCAGCCATGGGCTGCTTTACTAAAAATCTAACTATTAGATTAGAATGCTGACGTATCTTGGAAAAGGCCAACTTTCAAATCTTTAGCAACGTAGATCTCTTTACCATCAACAAGTACGCGACCATCCGCAAGGCCCATAACTAGACGACGGTTAACAACACGCTTCATGTGGATCTCGTAAGTTACTTTTTTCGCAGTAGGTAGGATTTGACCTGTGAATTTCACTTCGCCAACACCTAGAGCACGACCTTTACCTTCGCCGCCAACCCAACCAAGGTAGAAACCAACCAGCTGCCACATTGCGTCAAGGCCTAGACAACCCGGCATTACAGGGTCACCTGGGAAGTGACAATCGAAGAACCATAGGTCAGGAGTAATATCCAGCTCAGCAAGAACTAAACCTTTACCGTAATCACCTTCAGTTTCAGACATCTTAGTGATGCGATCCATCATTAGCATGTTCGGTGCTGGTAGTTGAGGGCCTTGTGGCCATAGTTCGCCTTGGCTTGATGCTAGAAGCTCTTCGCGAGTGTAAGAATCACGTTTGTTTTGCATTATCAATTACTCCGATTTTTGATAGGTGCATATTAGTGAACAGGTGTACGCTAAACAAGTCCGATCAGTACTAGACAAACCAGTTTTTAATGCGTCCAACGATTCCAATAGGGTGCTCATGTCTTTCAAAGTTTTCAATACGTTCCGCGATTTTACTCAGAACGCTTTCTTGTTCATCGTCTCTAAATGGTTTGTTCATAATGAGAGGAATTGCTTCGTCTACATTAGACACAGACCAAATATGGAATTCTTCATTCTTAATGCTTTCAATAAGGTCAGGCTTTAGTGCAAGATGCCTTAAGTTCGATCTTGGAAGGATCACACCTTGTTCGCCTGTTAAGCCGTTGTGCTTACACACATGGTAGAAGCCTTCGATTTTCTCGTTTAGCCCGCCAACAGCTTGCACACGTCCAAATTGGTCAACTGCACCTGTAACCGCAATTTGTTGATTGATAGGGTATTCAGACAAAGCACTCACCAGAGAACAAAGCTCAGCAAGAGAAGCACTATCGCCGTCTACTTCGCAATACGATTGCTCAAACACAACAGAAGCAGCGTATGGCAACGGATCTTCAAGGTTTAGTGCGCTGCTCACAAATGCTTGCATGATCATCATACCTTTAGCATGAAGATTACCACCCAACTCGGCTTTGCGCTCAACGTCGGCAATATCCCCATCACCAAAGTGAATAACGCAGGAAATTCGTGCAGGTTCACCATACGATATTGGGTGTCCCGGTACATCGATGACCGTCAATCCATTAACTTGACCAACTTGTTCACCTTCAGTTTCGATAATGACTTGGCCATCACGAATATCATCAAGGGCGCGTTCTGGTAGATAAGATTCACGGTTGTATTTGTGCTGTTGAGCTTGCTGGATATGGTGAATATCAATCTCACCATTGTCGGCTTCAATCAGAGCTTCGTTCAATAACGCGTTGTGCCAAATAGGGCACAGTGGGATATAGCTTTGATCTTCGGTTTCTCTTGCTCCGGCAGTAAGAATGCCAGTCAACGCTTGTTGCGTGATGTTTGGTAATTCATAGCGTTGTTGAAGCCACTTAAGGTAACCAAGATATTGAGTCAGAGTGTCTTCTGAGAGCTTAATGTCCTGTTCAATTTCGCTGAATAGGCAAAAACCGGTTTGAATATCGCTGTCTAGGTAATCAAGGTCACCTAGTTGAGCTCTGTCTCCAACCACAATCAACTTAATGTTGTAAGTCAAAGGCAAAGTCGGGGATTGGTTCAAGTGCTCTGGATTACTGCTGATAGGCTCTACAGCTTCACCAAGCAGTGCTGATTTAAGCAGTAACCAGCTTCCTGGGTTGGCCAAGATCAAGTTTGCTGAAACGATCAGATAGCCGTTGTTTGCTCTAGCCAGTAGGCCGGGCTTTGTCGCTACAACCTTACCGTCTTTTGACTGAACTTGGTCAAACAGAGAGACAGCATTTAAAGACTCAGTTTTTATAACCGGTAGAGTGTGATCATCTAAAGCAGTGACTAGAGATTCAACAATCATTTGACGATAGATCGAATTGTCTGGAGCGTTTACAAGTAAAACACGCGAAAGGTTAGACAAACGGACAAAGCGGGTTAACGCATCTTTGAATCTATGTTGAATATCTGAAAACGGGAAAGGCGAGATGTCAGGGAATTGCTCTAATTGAGCGCTATATTCGTCGTACTGAGGCGTAACATGTCGCCAATCTACTTGAGTCATTTAAGTTTCTGATTATGATAATGAGGTAGGGAGTATATAGAAAAACCGATCTCGCTTGTAGCTCTATGTTGTAGTTACTAATCACTAAGCTAATATAAGTATGATCTTGGTCTATTCTTTCAAGACAATAATTGTTAAATAGCCTATTTTGGGTTACGCTGTCACTAGGATTAACTTTCGAGATTAGACATGAAATATCAGCAACTTGAAAACTTGGAATGTGGTTGGAAATGGAACTATCTGGTCAAAAAATGGAAAGAAGGCGAGTCGATCACCTGCCACATAGATTCAAGTGAATCTGACGTTGCTGTTAAAGCCTTATTGAAGCTTGAACACCAACCTACAGGTGTCCTTGAGTGGATATCTAACAACATGTCTCCTGAGCTCGATAACAAGCTTAAACAAGCGATCAGAGCTAAGCGAAAACGCCACTTCAATGCTGAACAAGTTCATACAAAGAAGAAATCAATCGACCTTGATTACCGTGTATGGGAAAAGCTATCTCAACGTGCGAACGAGCTAGGTTGTACGCTCTCAGATGCCATCGAGTATTTGGTTAGCGAAGCGTCTCGTAGTGAACAGGCCAGCAAGACGGTGACTAGCCTCAAAGAAGACTTAAGCAAGCTCCTTTCTGACGATAAATAACCATCAACAGTAGTGGTGACATTATGATGTACGTAATCTTAATCGGTGCGGTATTAGTTTTTTGGTTAGTAGCAGTCGATCGACCGGTATTGAAAATTAAATTTAGCGACGGGGCGATCGAACAAGTTAAAGGGCATCTTCCACCGAGCTTTAAGCACAACCTTCAAGAGATTGGTCATAACAATACCTTTAAAGGCGAGCTAAAAGTGTATGCAAAACGTTCTGGTTACAATCTCAAATTCACTAAAGATGTTCCTAAAAACGTACAGCAACGTATTCGTAACGTGTTACCGCATAATGGTTTTAAGTCTAAAGGCTCAAAGAAAGCGTAATCGTTGAGAGTTACGCGTTAGCTGGTCAATCCTCATACTAAGTTAATCCTTCATTTCTCTTAAATCTCCGCATACTGTTCTCACCCTCAACAAAGAGAGAGCAGTATGAGATATCTAGTATTACTATTATGTTTTTTATCCCCAGTCGCTTTTCCCGACGATGCATTGGTTAATCCTGTAGCTAAAAAGATAAAAGTCACCGTCATGAAAGGGCTCAACAAGAGTAATGTTGATTTCGAGGGTTATTGCGATCTGATGATTGAGATGAAGCACTCTAAAGGTTATGCAAGAATCAAAAAGGTGAGAACGTCTGGAGATAGTAAAGTTTGCAAGCAGGCGAAAAAACACCTACCGACGAAGAAAAGGTTCAAATACAGCTTTCCAGAAAAGTATATCCGGCTACATATCACACACTAGCCACTCTCAACGCACTATAACTAAATATCCTTAATTTTATTGAAACAATTTCGTGAACCAATCTCTAATTTCTATTAATATTAGTTTTGTTATAAAGGCAGGATATGCCGATACAAGAGCATTTACGGCAAAGGAAAGTCACGGTTGTTGTTAGCAAATAAAAGTTATACCCCTGAAGTAGTTGAGATCTCAAGGAAGGTCTCAATCAATGTTGAAGCTCGCTTTAATCGATGGTTAATCTCACCTGAATATAAGCTCGCACAATCTACAGTAGACACGTTACTAAGTTTGGAAAATAGGTATTGTGATAGTGTCATATTTGATGAATCTGACCGCATATCTCACAATCAACGTATTTTATTGCGCTGCGAGCAAGATAGAGTCAATGCTCATCGTGAAAAAGTCGACGCGAAGCAACAAACCTTACGATACGTTATCGATGATGTCAGCAATGCCGCTTCTGCGCTAATGCTTGAGAAGCTTCAAGGTACCTTAATAAGTTCGTTGTTTTCAGACTTACCCGATTACAATCAGTTCGCTAGTGTTGCGTATTCGCCATCTTTAAACTTTTCCAAACTCCATGAAATATCCGCGAAAAGTAGGCCATTGAGCTCAAGTTTAATCGAGTTTGTTTCCAATCAAGAGTTTGCAGATAAATATGGAAAGAAATCTAAGGTAATTCTCGATCCAAAAGTTGCAGCACGACAAATAGGAATAGAAAATTGTCGTTTATTGTTCCCATTGTTAATGAGTCAACAGCTGATTAAGTGGAATGATGGCAACATTAAACACATCACACCTAAGGTTTGGCAACACTTGGTCGTGACGTCAAATGCGACTCGAATTCGACTTCAAGAAACGTCGGTTAAAGATCCTAACGTAGGCATTTTACTTGGTGTGTTGAGAGTTCTGCCTTTGTTTTTAATTTGTAACCACTTTTCTTCAACGTTTGAAGACGCATTGGTAAAAACGATGCTTGGTTATCGTGAAGCAAGTGACAAGCATGACGAATATTATGCTTGTACTGAGGTGATGCCAAACACACAGTTTCTTGAATCAATGGTCGAGCAGCTAGAGCTTAAGCTACTAAAAAACCTCGTTGAATTTATAGATTGGAGCCCTGGAAATCAGTTCATCAAGAGGGCACTTCTAGAGGAAGTGAATGACATTCCAGTACTTGAGCGAACGGTTTATGGTGCAGCTTTGGCTCAAGGTAGAAAATATTCTGTTTTCGAGGCGTTAGATAATAGTGAACTATTTAACGTTAAGCACCGACCTTATTGGTTTTCAACTGTTCAAATGTCTATCGCGACGATTGAGCAGATGCAAGATAAAGTACTGGGAAAGCTTACGGTGAACATGTAATAAAAAGAGAGAGTCTCATTAATGTCGCTCTCTTTTTTGTTGCGCTGTAACTTTATGTGAATGTCTTGTTTTGGCGCTAAACAGTAGGATTACACTCTACTTAACTGACCACTTCGAAGGTAAACGACTCTTGCTTTGCTATTGCGTGTTTAACAGGGATACCAAGGCGCTGGCAAGTCATCAGAACTTTCAATTTCCTGTCGGCAGGAGCGTGCTCTGACAGAATCACCGAGCTTAGGCACTCTCTATTAAGGTAGAGTTTATTTCCGATCATCTCGTCATCAGGTAATACCCAGCGGTATTCCTTTTCATAACGCCAATTAGAATGCTTAATTTTGAATATCTCAGCTCCCAGTCTTGATGTTTGTAAACCTCTTAGCGATGCCGGGCGGAACATATTCGGTTCGTCTTCATACTGGACTTCAAAACAGTTGAGATTGGCCTCGCCGTTATAGCAGTTGAGATCATACTCGATACACATGCCTTTAAAGTTGTCACCATACTGCGACCATAGTATTGGGTGGTCGTTCGACTGAGAGAAACACATGATCTTAAAGTTTTGTTGAAGCTCTTTGTTGAATGCGTGGTTAGATTCAAAAGGGTTATTAAAAGTTTTAGCGTAATCAAACCACAACGAACACTCGGAAATAGATTGTATGTTTCTGTCGTGGAGCGATCTGAACTTATAAAGTTTAGGCAACATATCAAACACCTAGTTTACAAAATTGCCTGATGTTAACACTTTAATTTATTTTTAAGGATTGAATGCATAGCATTTGATTGCTTAATCACCAAATTTATTCGTATAACTGTTTGATAGATCAAAATTTAAACACGAAATAGTAGCCTGTTAAAGTGGTTTATTTTGCGTTAGGGCAAAGCTTTCAAGTTGTAACTTTTTACAGAAGATACAACGTAACTTTATTTATGGTTGAATTGTCTTGTCAAAGTAGAGGTCGAGTAGGGAAATAGGTGATCAAAATTAAAGCCGAGCTTTAAAAGGACGGCTTTAGTAGTATTGAGCCTACGAGTGAATCAAGTTTAGAAGTGGTACCTTGCACCTAGGTAAGCGGTTTGAGGTGACACATCGATGGATTCAATTTCAACGTTTGCATAGCGGTAACCAATATGGATATCGATGTTGTCTGTTACCATCGCACCAAGCTCAGCACCAACTTGGTAGGCTGCTTCAGACTTAGAGTCTGATACTCCAAAAGCTTTCGCTTCCATATCCATAGAGCCAACACCGGCTAATAAAGATACATACAGATCTAATACGTCACCTTCAACAATAAACTTTGGTTTAATGTTTACGAAGAAAGCATGGCCTTCAATATCCATTAAGTCGTTATAGCTAACTTTTCCGATTTTTCGGTACTCGGCTTCTAGCCCCAGTTTGACGACATCATGTGTATTGAATTCGTAGCCTCCAACCAAGTTATAGCTAAAGTCTGATAGATCAGATGAATCTTCAATGGCGCTGCCACGATATTCTAATTCAGTTTCATTATAAAAGCCGATATCAACACCAGCATAAAAATGACCATGCTCTCTAGGTGAGTTTTCGTTTTCACTAGCAAGCGCCTGCGAGCTGATGCCAAAAAAAGCGGTGAATAGCGATAGGGCGATTGTACTGATTTTCATGTAAAGCCTTCTAAGATAATAAGTTATTCTGTTCCAGAATATGTTAACAAACAAAAGATACTCTAACTAATTGAGAACTAGCCTAAAGATCTGATTTTAAAGACTTGTTGGTAATAGAAGTGTCATCATCGCAGTTATGAGACAAGTTAATATAGTCCAGACAGAGGTTAATAGAATTTATGTTGCACTGTAACTTACGATTAGCCAAGTCGTTTATAGAAGTTCGTTTTGGATGGCAACGCAGTTTGGTAACAATGACCGTTGGGCATCAGAAAATTCAAAGTTAGTGGTTTGAAAAACGAGTACGGATGTTACTGATGACGTTGATAGTTGATTCAATTTGGTGAAGAACAAGCCAACATAGGTAAACAAGACTAGATGATTCGGGAGTTCGCTTGGTCTTTTGGGACCGTTAAATCTAGCGAACAAGAGTAACCAAGTCTTTTCAGTTTATTGGTAGTACGGACAATAGACCGAGAGTTAGTGGAAGCGTTAATCATCTAGGTTCTTTTGGTAAGCAAAATCAGGGTAATAGCTTTTAACACTCAACCAGCAGAGACTCTGGACTAACTTTGGAGAGGCATCCGTAATTAGAAGTTTTAATTAAGTTTGAGCAGACATGTGATAAAGCCATCACGATTTAATCCAATTAACGCGGAGTCAAAGCCAGCCAGTAATTAAATAGATAGATTCATGCGGCGCTGTACGTAAAATTACGCGAGTAACAGGCCCTGAAACCTCTCAGATTTCAATCTCCTTTTTGGTGCGTATTATGTCTGATTATGTTTAATGGTGCATATCTTATAAAATCAGTGCAACCTCTTGTATTTAGAGGTTTTATCGTTGAAGTATCGCGAAATGAGTAAGAATTACATTTTTCGTAAATTGGAGTGCCAATTAACTAAAGAAGAGACAGCTATCTTATGTTTTAAAAGTGTGAGAACGGTCACGCGATGGGATGAAGGCCAAGCTATTCCACCTGAATGTAAACGGCTAATGAGAATGACGAAAGGAAGAGAATTAGGAGCTAGTGAGGACTGGAGACAATTTAAAATACATTATGATAAATTAGAATTGCCCACCGGACAGTTGGTTTCAGCTCAACAGGTGCTCGTTGGACTGGCTTTATTAGAGATTCAGTCCGAACTTGAAATCCACACATCGACACACCTTTTGTATCCGCCCCATGAACCC